>NZ_JADLQN010000006.1 GCF_015477835.1 Nocardia higoensis
AGTTACGGCGGTCATAGCGGTGGGGAAACGCCCGGTCCCATTCCGAACCCGGAAGCTAAGGCCACCTGCGCCGATGGTACTGCACTCGACAGGGTGTGGGAGAGTAGGACACCGCCGGAACATCCTTTCCCGAAGGCCCCCAACACTGTTGGGGGCCTTCGGCGTATTCGGGAAATGGGATGCGTCGTGACTACCTGGCGAATTCCGACGTTGTCGCGGCCTTCCGCATCCTCGCGGTCGATGCCGCTGGAGACTATCCGTAACGAAACTAATATGAGGGCATGACCGCTATGCCACCCCGGCGCACCGAACCGGATCTGTCGTTCCTGCTGGACCACACCGGTTATGTTCTGCGCGGTCGGATGGCTGCGGCTCTTGCCGAGGTCGGCCTCACCGCACGCATGCACTGCGTGCTGGTCCATGCCTTGGAGGAAGAGCGCACGCAGGCGCAATTGGCGGCGATCGGTGATATGGACAAGACCACGATGGTGGGAACTGTCGATGCGCTGGAGGAGGCCGGGCTGGCCGAACGCCGGCCGTCTGCCGTCGATCGCAGGGCCAGGATCATCGCTGTCACCGAGAAGGGTGAGGAGCTCGCGGCGCGCAGTCAGCAGATTGTCGACAGTGTGCACGGCGCGGTGCTCGACTCGCTGCCCACCGACGAGCGGGAGGCGTTGTTGCGGGCACTGCGGCGGTTGGCCGAAGGGCATCTGGCCGCCGCGCCGGAAGCGCCATCCGCGGTACGCCGCCCGCGAAAGTAGTAGCTATGCGGATGGTCTGCTTTTCAACTATCTGTTAAAGTTCGTTCTGTTCGAGAGGTCGCCGCGCCGACGTTGTTCGAGATCGTCTCGTCGACCGTCGTGTCGTGGCCATGCCCGAGCAATCGGAGTAGACGAGAGCGGAGCACATCATGACTGTCCGAATGGACGAGGCGACCCGGGAATTGCTGGACGGGAAGAACTTCGCCACGGTGGCGACCATCGAGCCGGATGGAAGTCCGCACACCTCGGTGGTCTGGATCGCGCGCGACGGCGAGGCGGTGCTGTTCTCCTCGACGGCCGGTCGTCGCAAGGTACGGAACCTCGCCAGGGACGGGCGAATCGGGATCACGGTCTTCGATTCGGCGAACCCCTACAGATCCATCGACATCCAGGGCACCGCCGAACTCGTCGATGACCCCGACAAGTCCTTGCCCCGCATGCTGTCCCACAAATACCTCGGACAGAATCCGCCTGTCGAGCCCGGCCACGTCCGCCGGATCATCGTCCGGGTGAAACCCCACAAGATCACCGGATTCTCGCTCCCCGATCCGTCGGAGTAGGGCCGAACCATGTCGGGCACTGTGCCGCTACGTATCGTGCTGCCCCGCAACTGATGCGGCTGTGCCCGGCTCGGCTCCGTGGTTCTACCGCTCGAGGCTGTTCGGGCACTGAGCTGTCGCCTCGCCCCGGGCCGGGCGACAGCTCGGGCGCGCCCAGGCCCTACACTCTTCCCGGTGCGCCTCGTGATTGCTCGTTGCCAGGTCGATTACGTCGGTCGGTTGACCGCTCACCTGCCGATGGCCCGCAGACTCCTTCTCATCAAGGCCGACGGTTCGGTGCTGGTGCATTCCGACGGCGGGTCCTACAAGCCTCTCAACTGGATGAGCCCGCCCTGCTGGCTGGACGAGCGCGATATCGCCGCGGTGGAGGTGCCGGAAGCGGCCAAGGCGCTGTGGGTGGTGACCAACAAGGCGGGCGAGGAACTGCGCATCACCATCGAGGACATCGAACACGATTCCTCGCACGAACTCGGGGTCGATCCCGGCCTGGTGAAGGACGGCGTCGAAGCGCACCTGCAGGAACTTCTGGCCGAGCACGTGCAGACCCTCGGGGCCGGCTACACGCTGATCCGCCGGGAGTACATGACGGCCATCGGGCCGGTGGACCTGCTGTGCCGCGACGAGAACGGCGCGACGGTGGCCGTGGAGATCAAGCGACGCGGCGAGATCGACGGAGTCGAGCAGCTGACGCGCTATCTCGAACTGCTGAACCGTGATCCGCTGCTGGCACCGGTGACGGGGGTGTTCGCGGCCCAGCAGATCAAACCGCAGGCTCGCACGCTCGCGCAGGATCGGGGCATCCGTTGCCTCACACTCGATTACGACGCGCTGCGTGGCACGGAGAGCAACGAATTCCGGTTGTTCTAGGCTTGGTGGCGTGTCGCGCCGCAATTCTCGTACCGATCGCCGAGCGGGACGTTCGGACGGCAGCCGGCCGTTGTCGGACGTCTTCGGCTCGATCGAGCTCGGCCCGGGGGGCGACGAGGAATATTCGGTGCGCACCATTCCGGCGGCTCGCGCGCTGAAGACCTACCGTTGCCCGGGCTGTGATCACGAGATCGTACCCGGGGTGGCGCATATCGTCGCGTGGCCGCGACTCGGCGGGGAAGAGGACCGCAGGCACTGGCATCGGGGGTGCTGGAACGGCAGGCACACACGCCGTATCACCCGCCGCTGGTCCTGAGCGGAGCCGGGCGCACCGAGAACCGGTGCCGACGTGCGGCCACTCGGTCGCCTGACGCGCAGCTCCCGGCCGACTGCGCGGACTGCGGATCGCCGTACAGACACCCTCATACAGACTCCCTGATGCGGATCGCGCCGCGGGATCAGCGACGAGAAAGGCCGCCCCCGGTCATCGGGGGCGGCCTTCGGGCTGAACTGGTGGAGAGACCGCGTCGTCGCCTTTCGGGGTGATCCGAGGTCAGTTGGCGATATCGGCGGCTTCGCGCTCGTCGGCTTCGATGTCCTCGTCGTCGTCGGCGGTGGCCTCCGGGATCGCCTTGGTGGTGCGGGAGCCGACCGACTTGGACGGACCGCCGCCGATCTTGCGCTGCTCCGGCACGCCGTCGAGCAGTTCGCTCTCCCGGTTGACCGCCGCCAGCATCGCGGGAACCGAGTCGAGCTGACCGCGGATACCGAGCAGCTGGGCGAGCACCCGGCCGCGCAGCACGCGCATCTCCTCGGCGAGTTCCTTGGCGTGGGCGATCTTGCGCTCGGAGGTCTGGGTCGCCGAAGTGATGAGGCGGTTGGCCTCGTCGGTGGCGTCCTTGATCCGCTGCGCGGCCTCGGCCCGGCTGGTGGCCTCGAGCTCCTCCATCTGGCGGGTGAGCTTGGTGCGCCGCTCGGACATGGTGACCTCGAAGTCCTGCTGCGCGGCCTTGCGCTTGGCTTCGGCCTCCTTGAGGATGCGCTCGGACTCGGCCTGGGCCGCTTCGATGATCTTCGCCGACTCGGTGCGCGCGTTGGCGAGGGTCTGCTCGTACTCGATCTCGAGCGCTTCGCGCTTTTCCTTCGTCTCCGACAGCAGCGACTCGTACTTGCCGCGCATCTCGGCGGCCTGCTGCTCGGCGATGGACACCATCTCGGCGGCCTCGGCCTGGGCCAGGGCCCTGACCTCGCTGGCCTCGTCGGAGGCCAGCCGCAGCATGCGGGAGATACGGTCGGACATGCCTTCGGCCGTGGTCGGCGGGACCGAGAGGCGATCGACCTCCTTGCGGAGTTCGTCGATCTCGTCCCGCGCGTCCTCGAGCTGCGCGGCCAGGTTGCGTGCCTGCGCCGCGGCGGCGTCGCGGTCGGTGGCCGTGACCCTCAGTTCGGCGTCGAAGCGGTCGAAATAATTACGCACCTCGTCTTGCGCATAGCCCTTCCGCACAACGGTGAAGGGCAACGCGACGAAGCGATTGCGATCGGACTCAGGTGACGACATGGCACACAAACTACAGCCTGTTCGCGGCCGATGGTGACTCGACCGCGAATGTGAACCGGCCGACTTTCCCTGCTCCGACCGCGATACTAGTGCGTAACCTCGGGGTTGGGTTCGACCAACTCGACCAGCACACCTCCAGCATCCTTCGGGTGGATGAAATTGATGCGGGAATCGGCGGTACCTCGGCGCGGGGCCTCGTACAGCAAACGCAGTCCGCGCTCGCGCAGATAGGTCGAGACGGCGTCGATATCGGTAACGCGGTAGGCCAGTTGCTGCAGGCCCGGTCCGCTGCGATCGATGAATTTGGCGATGGTGGAGGATTCGTCCAGCGGCGCCAGCAACTGCAGGGCGGTGGCGCCGTCGGGGGCACCGGGCAGCGACAGCATCGCCTCGTGCACGCCCTGGGCCTCGTTGATCTCCCGGTGGGTCTCGATCATGCCGAGATTCTCCGCGTACCAGGCGATCGCGGTATCCAGATCGGGCACGGCCACACCGACGTGGTCGACGGCCACCACGTAGTCGCCGGGGATGAAGGTGGAAGTTTCGGCAGTCTCAGCGGACTTGTCAGCGTTGCTCACCCTTCGACGGTAGCGCTCCACCTGCGCGATGTCCGGTCCGGGCGACCGGCTACCGTGGGGTAGAAACCCGTTGACATCGATCTTCTTGATATCCGGCCCGCCACGCACCGGTGCGGCCGTGGAGAATGCGAGGCTCGTCGTGACCACTTCCGTCATCGTCTCCGGCGCCCGTACGCCGGTCGGCCGGCTGCTCGGCGGCCTGAAGACCTTCTCCGGCTCGGACCTCGGCGGGTTCGCCATCAAGGCCGCTCTGGAAAAAGGCGGCGTGGCGCCGGAGCTGGTGGAGTACGTGATCATGGGGCAGGTGCTGACCGCGGGCGCGGGGCAGATCCCGGCGCGGCAGGCCGCGGTGGCAGGCGGCATCCCGATGGATGTGCCAGCGCTGACCCTGAACAAGGTGTGCCTGTCGGGCATCAACGCCATCGCGCTGGCCGATCAGCTGATCCGCGCCGGTGAGCACGAGATCATCGTGGCGGGTGGCCAGGAATCGATGAGCCAGGCGCCGCATCTGCTGGAGAAGAGCCGCGAGGGGTTCAAGTACGGCGATGTGAACCTGCGTGACCACATGGCCCACGACGGCCTGTACGACATCTTCACCGATCAGGCGATGGGTCTGCTGACCGAGCAGGGCAACGATCGCGACCCGATCAGCCGCGAGGAGCAGGACGCGTTCGCCGCGGCTTCGCACCAGCGCGCGGCACAGGCGTGGAAGAACGGCGTCTTCGACTACGAGGTGGTGCCGGTGGCGGTGCCGCAGCGCAAGGGCGACCCGGTGTTCGTCACCGGCGACGAAGGGGTCCGCGCCGACACGACGGCCGAATCGCTGGCCGCGCTGCGCCCGGCGTTCCGCAAGGACGGCACCATCACCGCGGGCTCGGCCTCGCAGATCTCCGACGGCGCGGCCGCGGTGGTCGTGATGAGCAAGGAGAAGGCCGAGCAGCTCGGCCTGAGCTGGATCGCCGAGATCGGCGCCGCCGGCGTGGTGGCGGGGCCGGATTCGACGCTGCAGGACCAGCCGGCCAACGCCATCGCCAAGGCCTGCGCCAAGCAGGGCATCTCTCCCGCGGATCTGGATCTGGTGGAGATCAACGAGGCGTTCGCGGCGGTCGGTATCGCCTCCACTCGCAAGCTGGGCATCGATCCGGCGAAGGTGAACGTCAACGGCGGCGCGATCGCGATCGGGCACCCGCTGGGCATGTCCGGCGCGCGCATCCTGTTGCACCTGGCGCTGGAACTGAAGCGGCGCGGTGGCGGTATCGGTGCGGCCGCGCTGTGTGGTGGCGGTGGCCAGGGCGACGCGCTGATCGTCAAGGTGCCCTGATCGCCGAAGGTTTCCCGAGCGCAGAGATTCGGTGATTCGGCCGGTCACCCCGGGTAGGCGTCCGAACTGTCCGGTGTGACCGGATCGACTACGACCTCACGTAGTTGATACGGCACAATGGTCGCCATGGCCTCTTTCGACCCGCGCACCGTCGCCGGTAGGTTCCGTCTGTTCGCCGTACTCGAAGCCCTGTCCTGGCTGGGTCTGCTGACCGGCATGGCGTTCAAGTACCTGCCCGCCGAGAGCAACGAGATCGGCGTGAAAATCTTCGGCCCCGTGCACGGCGCGATCTTCGTGATGTTCGTGCTGACCGCGCTGCTCACCGCGCGCGAGTTCGAGTGGAACTGGAAGACCACCCTGCTGGCGCTGGCGTCGAGCATTCCGCCGTTCTTCACGGTGCTCTTCGAGGTCTGGGCCGTGCGCACCGGCAAGCTCGGCGCGCCCGCCGCGGGGGCGTCGGCCATCGCGAAATCCACGGACGCGACTGCCCCCGCGCGCGCGTCTTCGTGACAAACTGGGAACCGTGACTCGACCAGCCGCACGTCGTCCTTCGCCAGCAGTCGCCGCCGCCATGTCAGGAGCGGTGGATCTGTCCAGCCTGAAGCAGCCGCCCGCCGCCCCCGGAGCATCCGGCGGCGGCGCACCCGGTGGTGACCACGCCGTCTCGGAAGTCGATTTCGAGGTTAAGGTGCTGCACCGGTCCATGCAGGTGCCGGTGGTTGTCGCGTTGTACTCCCAACGCAGTCCGGGCAGCGTCGAGCTGGTACGGACTCTGCAACGCCTGGTCGAGGCCGACGGCGGCTCCTGGGCGCTGGCCACGGTCGAGGCCGAGGCGAATATGCGCATCGCGCAGGCGCTGCGGGTGCAGGGCATCCCGACCGTGATCGCGATCGCCGCGGGTCAGCCGCTGGCCGATTTCGAGGGCGCGCAGCCGGAGGTGCAGGTCCGTCAGTGGCTCGACGCGGTGGTCGACGCCGTCGCGGGCAAGCTCGAGGGCGCCGCTGCCGAGGCGCCGGAGCAAGAGGACCCGCGCTTCGTGGCCGCCGAGGACGCGCTCGAGCGCGGTGACTTCGACGCCGCGGAGGCCGCCTACGAGGCGATCCTCGCCGCCGAGCCGAACAACACCGAGGCCAAGGCCGCGCTGCGGCAGCTGAAATTCCTGGCCCGGGCCCAGCAGGTGCCCGAGTCGGCGATCCAGACCGCGGACGCCGATCCCTCGAACGTGGACGCGGCCATCGCCGCGGCCGATCTGGAACTGCTCGGCCAGCGGGTGGAGGCCGCCTTCGACCGGCTGATCGCGGTGGTCAAGCGGACCGCGGGCGACGACAGGACCAAGGCGCGCACCCACCTGCTCGAACTGTTCGAACTCTTCGACCAGGCCGAGCCCTTCGTGGTCGCGGCCCGTCGTCGGCTGGCGGCCGCGCTGTACTGAGCGCGCCCGTCGCAGGCGCCCGGACCGATCCACCGCGCCGAACCCGAGCACCGAACCATCCGTCAGGGCCGCGGATCGCCGTCCTGACGGACGGAGTCGACCGATCGGGACCGCCAGAACAGGGGGGCGCCGGTCGGTGGGTGGACCGCCTCGCGACGCCAGGGCGGCACCTGCGCTTCCCCACCGACCGGGCCGCGCGGACTTCGCCGAGGCGACGTGCGGGACCGGGGCGGATGGGCGCGGGTCACCCGCCGCGAACCAGCGGGCCGATCCGACGAGCCGATGCGCGTGGCGCGGATCAGGGGCGCGGGCCCGCCAGCCAGACAGCGCTGTTCGGCGCGAGCGCGACCGTCGCCGAGAACGGGCGACCGTGCCGACGCACGTCCTCGGTGTGGACCGCGCCCAGGTTGCCGATTCCCGAACCGCCGTATTCGACGGCGTCGGTATTGACGATCTCGGTCCATTCACCGGCCACCGGCAGGCCGAGCCGGTACTCGCCGTGCGTCGAGCCGGAGAAGTTGAACACGCAGGCCACCATCGAGCCGTCCGAGCCGTAGCGCAGGAAGGCCAGGACATTGTGCTCGCGGTCGTCGGCCTCGATCCAGGCGTAGCCGCCGGGGGTGGTGTCCTGGCTCCACAGCGCGGGGGTGGCGCGATAGACGCGGTTGAGGTCGCGCACCGCCGTGGCGATGCCGCGGTGCAGCGGATTGCCCAGCTCTTCCCAGTCCAGCCCGCGATCGTGTGACCATTCGCGGTACTGGCCGAAATCCTGGCCCATGAACAGCAATTGCTTGCCGGGGTGGGCCCACATGTAGGCCAGCAGCGCGCGCACGCCCGCCGATTTGGCGAAATCGTCGCCGGGCATCCGGCTCCACAGCGTGCCCTTGCCGTGCACCACCTCGTCGTGGCTGATGGGCAGCACGTAGTTCTCGCTCCACGCGTACACCATCGAGAAGGTGATCTCGTGGTGGTGCCAGGCCCGATGGATCGGGTCGCGTCCGAGGAAGCCCAGGGTGTCGTGCATCCAGCCCATGTTCCACTTCATGGTGAATCCCAGGCCGCCGACATCGGCGCCGCGGGTGACGCCGGGCCAGGTGGTGGACTCCTCGGCGACGGTGACCACGCCCGGATGCGCCCGATGCACCGTCTCGTTGAGTTCGCGCAGGAAGGCGACGGCCTCCAGGTTCTCCCGGCCGCCGTGGATGTTGGGTTCCCAGTCGCCGCCGCGTGAGTAGTCCAGGTAGAGCATCGAGGCGACGGCGTCCACGCGCAGGCCGTCGATGTGGAATTCCTCGATCCAGTAGCGGGCGTTGGCGATGAGGAAGTTGCGGACCTCGTTGCGGCCGAAGTCGAAGACGTAGGTGCCCCAGTCGGGTTGTTCACCGCGCCGGGGGTCCGCGTGCTCGTAGAGTGGGGTGCCGTCGAAGCGGGCCAGCGCCCATTCGTCGCGCGGGAAGTGCGCGGGCACCCAGTCGAGCAGGACGCCGATGCCCGCGCCGTGCAGGTGGTCGACGAAGGCGCGGAAGTCGTCGGGGGAGCCGAAGCGGGCGGTGGGGGCGTAGTAGGAGGTGACCTGATAGCCCCAGGAACCACCGAACGGATGCTCGGCGACCGGCAGCAGTTCGACGTGGGTGTATCCGGTCTCGCGGACGTAGTCGGCCAGTTGCCGCGCCAGCTCCCGGTAATCAAGGCCGGGGCGCCAGGAACCCAGATGCACCTCGTAGACGCTCATCGGTGACCGGGTCGGATCGCCGGCGCGGCGCTGGTCGAGCCATTGCTCGTCGTTCCAGACGTAGGCGCTCTCGGTGACGACCGAGGCGGTGCGCGGCGGGATCTCGGTGGCGAAGGCCAGCGGGTCGGCGTGGTCGACCACGCGACCGTCCACGCCGTGCACCCGGTACTTGTACTTGGTGCCCGGACCGACGTCGGGAACGAACACCTCCCAGACACCCGAGGTGCCCAGCGCTCGCATCGGTGCGGTGCGGCCGCCCCAGCCGTCGAAGTCGCCGAACACCGTGACGCCGCGGGCGGCGGGCGCCCACACCGCGAAGGACGTGCCCGCCACCGCGCCGTCGAGGGTTTCGTAGCGGCGCGGGTGCGCGCCGAGTACCTGCCACAGATGCTCGTGGCGGCCCGCGCCGATCAGGTGCAGGTCGAACTCGCCGAGCGTGGGTAGGAAGCGGTAGCCGTCGGCGGCCACGACGGCGCCACCGCCCGGGTACGCGGTGACGACCCGGTAGTCCATCAGCTCCGGGTAGGGCAGGACGGCGGCGAACATGTCGTAGCCGAGGAACTCGAGCGGGTGGTCCTCGAGCGGATGGTTCGTGCCGCCGACACGCACCCGGACGGACTCGGCATGCGGGCGCAGGACCCGCACGACGGTTCCGTCCGGATGGGGGTGCGCGCCGAGCACAGTGTGCGGGTCGCGGTGCGTGCCCGCGGCCAGCAGCATGAGGTCGCGCGTTTCGACCAGCGGCCGGCTCCGGTCGGGCGGGAGTACGCCGTTCGACACGCCGACGTCGTCAGCGCCGTTCGCGTTGTCCGTGCGGGTGCCGCTCGCATCCGGCCCGCCACCACGCGTGCTGGGCGCGGTGTCGGGCGAGGCGGGGGTGGTCGTGTCCGGGTCGGGCTCCTTGGCGCTCAATGCAGACTCCTCCGATAGGACAGTGCCGCGCGGGCGGAGGCGGGGACCGGTGGCAGGGCGACGATGTGCGCGACCGCGTGTGCCGGGTCCAGGCGCACCCAATTGGTCTGACCCCAATGCCATTCCTCGCCGCTGACCTCGTCGCGCACGACGGGATGATCGTGCCATTCGCGGCCGATCGCGGGCAGGTCGAGGGACAGGAAGCCCTCCTCGGCGCTGTAGGGGTTCAGGTTGACGATGACGAGCACGGCGTCGCCGCCGATCGGGTCGAACTTGGAGTAGGCGATCAGGGCGTCGTTGTCGATGTGGTGGAAGTGCAGGCAGCGCAACTGTTGCAGCGCGGGGTGTGCGCGACGGATCTCGTTGAGCCGGGTCAACCAGGGTTCCAGCGATTCGCCTCGGTCGAGTGCGCCGACGAAATCGCGCGGGCGCAGTTCGTATTTCTCCGAGTCCAGGTATTCCTCGCTACCCGGTCGCACGGCCTGGTGCTCGAAGAGCTCGAAACCGGAGTAGACGCCCCAGGTGGGGGAGAGGGTGGCGGCGAGCGCCGCGCGGATGGCGAACATGCCCGGACCGCCGTGCTGGAGGCTCTCGTGCAGGATGTCGGGGGTGTTCACGAACAGATTCGGGCGCGCCTCGTCGGCCTTGGCGGCCAGTTCCTCGCCGAACTCGGTGAGCTCCCACTTGGCCACCCGCCAGGTGAAATAGGTGTAGGACTGGCTGAATCCGCGCCGGGCCAGGCCGTAGAGCCGGGCCGGGCGGGTGAACGCCTCGGAGAGGAACACGACCTCGGGGCTGTCCTTGCGCACCGCGGCGATCAGCCATTCCCAGAAGTCGGCGGGCTTGGTGTGCGGGTTGTCGACGCGGAAGATCGTGACGCCCAGCCCGATCCAGTGCCGCACGACCCGCAGGATCTCGGCGTAGAGGCCGTCGGGGTCGTTGTCGAAGTCGATCGGGTAGATGTCCTGGTATTTCTTCGGCGGGTTCTCGGCGTAGGCGATGGTGCCGTCGGGCAAGGTGGTGAACCACTCCGGGTGCGCGGCCACCCACGGATGGTCGGGGGCGCACTGCAGGGCCAGGTCGAGGGCGACTTCGAGGCCGAGCTCGTCGGCGGTGGCGACGAACGCGGCGAAATCGGACTCGGTGCCCAGCGCCGGATGGACGGCGTCGTGGCCGCCGTCCTTCGAGCCGATCGCCCACGGCGAGCCGACATCGCCCGGCCCGGCGACCAGGGAGTTGTTGGGGCCCTTGCGATTCACCTCCCCGATCGGATGGATCGGCGGCAGGTACACCACGTCGAAGCCCATGCGCGCGATACGCGGCAGTTCGGCGGCGGCGGTGGCGAACGTGCCGTGCACGGGTGTGCCGTCGGCGTCGCGACCCCCGGTGGAGCGCGGGAAGAACTCGTACCAGGAGCCGAAGAGCGCCCGCGTGCGCTCGACCTGCACGTGATGCGCCGGGCCGCGGGTCACCAGCTCGCGCAGCGGGCTCACCCGCAGGATCTCGCCGATCTCCTCGGCGAAGGCGGGCGCGACGCGGGCCGGCAGCTGCTCATCGCTGCGCAGGGCGGCCGCGACCGCCCGCAGCTTCTCGAACTCGGCTTTGCGTACCGCGCGAGCGGCGCGTTCGAACAACCGCGCGCCGTTCTCGAGGTCGTTGGCCAGGTCGGCGGCGCTCTGGCCGACCGACAGCTTGGCCTCCACGGCATGGCGCCAGGTCGCGATGGGATCGCTCCAGCCCTCCACGCGCACGGTCCACAGTCCCGATGCGTTGGGGACGAAGGTGGCGTCGAACACATCCGGCTCGGCGGCGGGGGTCATCCTGATGCGGGTCGGGCGGTTCGCGCCGGGCGCGCGCACGGTCAGATTCGCCGAGACGGCGTCGTGTCCCTCGCGCCACACCACGGCGCGCACCGGGAACACCTCGCCCACCACAGCCTTGGCCGGAAAACCACCGGGGATCGAGGGAGCAGTGTCATCGATGGCGATGCGGCCGGTCACGTGCACCAACCTACTGGACGATCTCCGGTGGCGAGGACTGTGACGGCGAGGGGGGTGGCGGTCGTGCCTGTTGAGACGTAGTTTCCTGGTCGGCGCGAGGCGGGAGCCTGTGTGGGGTCCAGCCGGTGCGGGCATCGCGTCGGTTCACTGTCCGTGCTCATCCGACCGAGCGTCGGCCGGTGGATCGGTTCTCAGCGCGCCTGCTGGTCGCGCAGCCCCTCGAGCAGTGCGCGCAAGGCGGTCGTGGTCTGGTCGAGCGCGTCGGGCTCGGAGGCGGTGGCGAGCCAGAGCGCGGCCTCGTTCATCGCGCCGGAGAGCAGGTGGGTGAGCGGGGCGATCGGCTGCGGTGCGAGCACGCCCGTGTCGACCAGGAGTCGCAGAGCCTCGCCGAGATGCCGGGCGGAGTTGGCCTCGTCGAGTGCCCGCCATTCGTGCCAGCCGAGCACCGCGGGGCCGTCGATCAGCATGATGCGCTGGATCGCGGGGTCGGTGCAGATGGCGAGGAACGCCTCGCATCCGGAGACCAGCTGGGTCCAGGCGTCCGAGGCGGGGTCGGCGGCTTCGGCGACCCGCTCGCCGACCTCGTGCTGCACCTGCTCCAGGACCGCGCGGAACAGGTCGGTCTTGCCGGCGAAGTTGTGGTAGAGCGCGCCCTTGGTGACACCTGTCGCCGCGACGATCTCCGAGAGACCAACGGCGCCGAAGCCTTTCGCGGCGAACAGGCGCCTGCTCTCGCGCAGCAGCGCGCGGCGGGTCTGTTCGCGCTGCTGGGTGCGCACGGTGCTCGGCATGGGAAACCTCTCGTTGACATTCCATCGGTATGTGAACTAGCTTACTTCACATACCATCGGTACGCGAAAGGGTTGGACATGAAACTCGGCAGCTTCTACCCCGTCATCGGCACCACCCACATCGCGCAATCGCGCGACTTCTACACCCAGTGGCTCGGCTTCGAGATCACCTTCGAGGCGGACTGGTACGTCAGCATGCGCCGCCCCGGCGGCGCCGACGAGCCCGAATACGAGCTCGCCCTGCTCGACCACACCCACCCGACGGTGCCGTCGGCCTACCGCAAGCCGGTGCAGGGACTGCTGCTGAACTTCGAGGTCGACGACGTCGACGCGGAATGGGAGCGCTTGGTCGTGCGGGGCGGACTGCGCGCCGAACTCGAGATCAGGAGCGAGGACTTCGGCCAACGCCACTTCATCGTCGCCGACCCGAGTGGCGTGCTGATCGACATGATCACGCAGATCCCGCCGAGCGCGGAGTACGCCGATCAGTTCAGCGCCGAGTACGCCACCGAGCAGTTCGCCGACCGGTGAACCACGTCGCCGGGGCGACGGAGGGACGGGATGGACGACGGCCGATCGCCGGGGTGACCAAGGGTAGGGCGTGGGGGTGGACGAGGGGTGGCCGAGGGCTCGAGCGTCCAGGCGGCCGAGCGGCGCGGCGTTCGGTAGGGTTCCCGGAGTGAAGGCATTGCGTCGGTTCACTGTCCGTGCTCATCTGCCCGAGCGTTTGGCGGCACTGGGTGAGTTGTCCACGAATCTGCGGTGGTCCTGGCATCCGCCGACACAGGACGTCTTCGCCGCCATCGACCCGCGGCTGTGGCGTGAGGTCGGCCATGATCCGGTGCGCATCCTCGGTGAGGTGCCCGCCGCCCGGCTCGACGAGCTCGCCGCCGATCCCGAGTACCTCGCGCAGGTGGACGCGGCCGCAGCGGACCTGCGGGACTACCTCGGCGCCGCGACCTGGTTCCAGCGGCAGGGCCGCGAGGACGGGGTACGCGGTATCGCCTACTTCTCGATGGAGTTCGGTGTCAGCGAAGTGCTGCCGAACTACTCCGGCGGTCTGGGCATCCTGGCGGGCGATCATCTCAAAGCCGCCTCCGACCTGGGACTGCCGCTGATCGGCGTCGGGCTGCTGTACCGGTCCGGGTACTTCCGGCAGTCGCTGTCGGCCGACGGCTGGCAGATCGAGCACTATCCCGCGCTCGACCCGCAGGGCCTGCCCTTGCGCCTGCTCACCAGCGAGGGCTCGGCGGTGCTGGTGCACGTGGCGATGCCCGACGGCCGGGTGCTGCGCGCGCGGGTGTGGATCGCCCAGGTCGGGCGGGTGCCGTTGCTGCTGTTGGACTCCGACATCACCGAGAACGACGCGGACCTGCGCGCGGTGACCGATCGGCTCTACGGCGGCGACCAGGACCATCGCATCAAGCAGGAGATCCTGGCCGGCATCGGCGGGGTGCGGGCGGTGCGCGCCTACACCCGCGCCGAGGGGCTGCCGGACCCGGAGGTCTTCCATATGAACGAGGGGCACGCGGGCTTCCTCGGTGTGGAGCGCATCCGCGAATATGTGGCGGGGGGCATGGATTTCGACACCGCATCGACCGTGGTGCGAGCGGCGACGGTGTTCACCACGCATACCCCGGTCCCCGCGGGGATCGACCGGTTCCCGATGCCGATGGTGCGCCGCTACTTCGGCGGCGGGCACGGGGAGGCGGAATCGCCCCTGCTGCCCGGGCTGTCGGTGGACCGCATCCTGGCGCTCGGGCGCGAGGCCGATCCCTCGGTCTACAACATGGCGCACATGGGGCTGCGCCTGGCGCAACGCGCGAACGGCGTCTCACGCCTGCACGGCGAGGTGAGCCGGAGCATGTTCGCGGCGCTCTGGCCGGGATTCGATCCCGAGGAGGTGCCGATCGGTTCGGTCACCAACGGCGTGCACGCGCCGACGTGGGCGGCCAGGGAATGGGTGGAGAAAGCGCGCGACCTGGTCGGGCCCGAACTCGCCGAGGAGGGACGCGGCTGGGAGCAACTGCGCGAGGTCGATCTCGGTGAACTCTGGTCCACCCGCAATGTCCTGCGAGCCACGCTGGTGCGGGAAGTGCGTCGCAGGCTGCGGGCCTCGTGGCTGGAACGCGGCGCCGCCGAAGCCGAGCTGGGCTGGATCGACGAGGTGTTCGACCCGGACGTACTCACCGTCGGCTTCGCGCGCCGGGTGCCGACCTACAAGCGGCTCACCCTGATGCTGCGCGATCCCGAACGGCTGCGCGCACTGCTGCTCGACCCCGAGCGGCCGGTGCAGTTGGTGGTCGCGGGCAAGAGCCACCCCGCCGACGACGGCGGCAAGGCGCTGATCCAGCAGGTCGTGCGCTTCGCCGACGACCCGCAGTTGCGGCACCGCATCGTCTTCCTGCCCGACTACGACATGTCCATGGCCAGGTACCTGTACTGGGGTTGCGATGTGTGGTTGAACAATCCGCTGCGTCCGCTCGAGGCCTGTGGCACCTCGGGGATGAAGTCCGCGCTCAACGGCGGACTCAACCTGTCCATCCGGGACGGCTGGTGGGATGAGATGTACGACGGCGAGAACGGCTGGGCGATCCCCACCGCCGACGGCGTGCGCGACGAACAGCGCCGCGACGACCTCGAGGCCGCCGCGCTCTACGACCTCGTCGAGCGGTCGGTGGCCCCGCGGTTCTACGACCGCGACGACGCCGGGCTGCCCGTGCGCTGGGTGGAGATGGTGCGCCACACCCTGCAGACGCTGGGCCCGAAGGTGCTGGCCTCGCGGATGGTGCGCGACTACGCCGTGGAGTACTACAGCCGGGCGGCGGCGGCCTACCGGCAGGTCAGCGCCGACGATTTCGCCGGCGCCGAGGCGCTCACCGAGTACCGCAGGCGAATCGAGGGAGCCTGGGGAGCGGTCAAGGTCGTCCAGGTCGACAGCGCCGGACTGCCCGACACCCCGGTCATCGGCGCGCCGCTGTCGCTGACCGCGCGAGTGGATCTGGGCGGTCTCGCCGTCGCGGATGTGGTGGTGCAGGCGGTGCTCGGCCGCGTGGACGCGGGCGACGATCTCGGCGAGGTGACGACCGTCGAGATGAGCCACGCCGGAAGCGATTCCGGCGCCGAGGTGTTCACCGTGCGGACGCCGCTGTCGCGCTCGGGCGCGGTCGGCTACACGGTCCGGGTGCTGCCGCGACATCGGTTGCTGGCGTCGGAGGCGGAGCTGGGCCTGGTCGCCGCGCCCTGAGAGCAGGACCGGCCGCACTCCGCGATCGCCCCGGTGAGCACGGTCACGAGTGCGGTCGGTCGGCCGCACGATCCGGATAATTCTCCGCTAACCTCCGTTGCGCCCTTCCGTACCTCACGACGACCGGAGAACGCGCAATGACAATCGAGACGCGGCCCCTCGGCCGTGGTCGCATCGATCAGTACTTCGGCGTCACCGAGAACGGATCGAACTACCGCCGCGAGATCATGGCGGGCACGGTGACGTTCCTGGCGATGTCCTACATCCTGGCCGTCAACCCGAGCATTCTCGGCGACGAGGGCGCGCTGGGCGAGCAGGGCATCCCGATGCAAGCGGTGTTCACCGCGACCGCGGTGGCAGCGGTGTTCGGCACGTTGGTGATGGGCCTGTGGGCCAGGTATCCGATCGCGCTGGCGCCCGGCATGGGCCTGAACGCGTTCTTCGCGTTCTCGGTGGTGCTGGGGATGGGCATCCCCTGGCAGGTCGCGCTGTCGGGCACGTTCCTGTCCGGTGTGATCTTCTTCGTGCTCGCCGTCACCAAGGTGCGCGAGCGGATTCTCGACGCGATCCCGCTACAGCTCAAGCTCGCCGTCGGCGCGGGGATCGGCCTGTTCGTGGCGTTCCTCGGGTTCAAGAACGCCGGGATCGTCGTGGCGAGCGAGGCCACCTTCGTGAAGCTGGGGGATTTCACCGAGCCCCGGACCCTGCTGGCCCTGTTCGGGCTGCTCGTGACGGTGGTCTTCCTGGTCAAAGGCTGGCACGGCGCGGTTCTCTACGGCATCGTGCTCACCGCCCTGCTGGGTGTCCTCACCGGTCAGGTGGATCTGCCCGGCGGGGTGTTCGCGTTGCCGCGCGGGCTGGAGGAAACCTTCGGTCAGGCGATCATCCATCTGCCCGACGCTTTCACCGGACAGATGGCGATCGTCATTCTGACCATGCTGTTCGTCGACTTCTTCGACGCCTCGGGCACCCTGATCGGCGTCGCCAAGCAGGCCGGGCTGCTGACGCCGGAGGGCAGGCTGCCGCGTGCCATGCAGGCCTTCGCCGCGGACTCGGTGGGCACCGCGGCCGGTGCGGTCATCGGCACCTCGACGACCACGGCGTACGTGGAGTCCACCGCCGGTGTCAGCGCGGGCGGGCGCACGGGCTTGAGCGCGGTGACCACCGCGGGCTGGTTCCTGGCGGCGATGTTCTGCTATCCGGTCTTCTCGGTGGTGGCCGCCGCGGGCGAGGTGACCGCGCCCGCGCTGATCGTGGTCGGCGTGTTGATGGCGCGCGCGCTCGGCGAGATCGAATGGAACGAGTTCGAGTACTCGATCCCGGCGTTCATCACCATCGTGATCATGCCGCTGACCTACTCGATCGCCAACGGGCTGGCGCTGGGCATGATCTTCTACCCGATCGTGATGACCGCGCGCGGCCGGTTCAGGGAGGTGCACCCGGTGATGTGGGGGTTGCTGGCGGTTTTCCTCGGCTACTTCTTCTTTCTGGCCGAGTGATCCACGCCGGGGAGCGACGGGAGAGCTCCCGGTGCGCCCCCGCGCCGCGTGCAGGGCTTGGCGCGGGGACCGGGATACGCCGGTGGGGGAATTGGGGTTCCACCGCTGTACCGATGCTCAATGTAGTTCCGAGCAGAAACATAATGAGCGGTTTGTGTCTTGAATCACACGGTTGTGCTCTCGGTTGTCAGGCGCCGCAACGCTTTTGCCGCGACCTCGGGATCGGCGGTTTCCCAGTACGGCGGCAGGGTGGCTCGCAGATATCCGCCGTACCGCGCGGTCGCCAGCCGGGAATCCAGGATCGCGATGACGCCACGGTCGTCGACGCTGCGCAGCAGGCGGCCGGTCCCCTGGGCGAGCAGCAGCGCCGCGTGATTGGCCGCGACCGCGAGAAAGCCGTTGCCGCCGCGGGATTCGACCGCGCGCTGCCGGGCGGCCAGCAGCGGATCGTCCGGGCGGGGAAACGGAATGCGGTCCAGGATCACCAGACTCAGCGACGGACCGGGCACATCGACGCCCTGCCACAGCGACAGGGTGCCGAACAGCGAGGTCTGCGGATCGTCGGCGAACTTGCGCACCAGCGCGCCGGTCGAATCCTCGCCCTGGCACAGCAGCGGGGTGCTCAGCCGCGTCCGCATGGCCTCGGCGGCCGCTCTGGCGGCGCGCATCGACGAGAACAGCCCGAGCGTGCGACCGCCCGCGGCGTCGATCAGCCGCTCGATCTCGTCGAGATAGGCGGGCGGCAGGCCGTCGCGTCCCGGCGGCGGAAGATGCTTGGCGACATAGAGGATGCCCGACTTGGCGTGGTCGAACGGCGAGCCGACATCCAGGCCGTCCCAGTGGACCGGCCCGGAATCCGAGGGGGCTGCCGCGCCGTTGGCGGTGGCCGGGTCGACCTTGTCGCCGGATCGCGCGGGCAGACCCCAAGTGACCGCCAGACTGTCGAAGGAGCCGCCGATCTGCAGGGTCGCCGAGGTCAGCACCACGGTCGAGGCGCCGAACAGCCGCGCGCGCAGCAGACCGCCGACCGACAGCGGCGCCATCCGCAGCGTCTTGCGCGCCACGCCGGTCTTGGACTCCTCCGCGGACAGCCAGACGACATCGCGGCGCGCGGCCGGGTCGGGCTCGTCGAAGGAGGTCAGCGCACGCACCGCGCTGTCGTGCACCTCTTCGACCGCGGCGACGGCGAGGGTGCGGGCCGCGGCGCTGTCCGGATCGCCCGGCGCCTGCGTGCTGCCCGGTGGGGCGAGTTCGGTGCGCGCGTTCCACGCCGCGTCGCGGACGAGTGCGAGCGCCTGCGCCGCGCCCTCGGGCAGCCGGTCCCAGCGGGCGGGCGGCAGTTCGTCGAGCAGGGCGTGCCAGGCCTCCGCCGCGCCCTCCAGCCTGTCGACCTCGCGGTCGTCGATGAGCTTGGCGCAGCGGCGGGCGGCCGCGCCGATGCCCGTCGCCGACAGTTCCGCGGTGGCCACACCGGTGACCCGGTCGACCAGTTCGTGCGCCTCGTCGATGACCACGACATCGTGTTCGGGCAGGATCTGGATGCCGCTGATGGCGTCGATGGCCAGCAGCGCGTGATTGGTCACCACCACATCGGCCTGGGCGCTCTCGGCGCGGGCGCGCTCGGCGTAGCAGTCCTGGCCGAACTGGCAGCGCGATTTGCCCAGGCACTCCCGTGAGGACACGCTGACCTGCCGCCACGCCCGATCGCTGACACCGGGGGCCAGATCGTCGCGGTCGCCGGTCTCGGTGTCGGAGGCCCAGTCGTTGAGCCGCTGCACCTCGCGGCCGAGCCGGGAGATCGCGAAGGCGTCGAAGAGTTCGGCCTCGGCGGGCTCCTCGGGGATCGCGCTGTTGATCTTGTTCAGGCAGAGGTAATTGTTGCGGCCCTTCAGGATCGCGAAACGTGCCGGGCGACCGAGCGGCTCGGCCAGCGCCTCGGACAGGCGCGGCAGGTCGCGATCGACCAGCTGACGCTGCAGCGCGATCGTCGCGGTCGAGACCACCACGGTGCGGCCGGTGCGCACCGCGTGGCGCAGGCTGGGCACCAGGTAGGCCAGCGACTTTCCGGTGCCGGTGCCCGCCTGCACCGCCAGATGCCGCTTGGTGTCGATGGCGTGATCGACGGCCGAGGCCATCGTCATCTGCCCGGAACGCTCCTTACCCCCGAGCGCGCGCACAGCGGTGGTCAGCAGTTCCGAGGTGGGAGGCAGTTCGGGCACGCGAGCAGCCTACTGCCCGCCACCGACACCGGCGGCGTCTCGCCGGACACCGGCGAGCGGGCTTGTTCTCCCGCCGCAGCCCCCTAACGGCCGCCCGGCACCGAGCCCTCCAGCTCGACCCCGGCGGCGTGCAATTCGGCCAGCGCGCGATCCACCGTCACCTGGGCGACGCCCGCGGTGAGACCGAGCAGCACCCTGGTCGGGAACCCGGCGCAGCGCGCGTCGAGCGCGGTGGCCCGCACGCAGTGGTCGGTGGCGATGCCGACCACGTCCACGGCATCGAGGTCCCGGACGCGCAGCCAGTCCGTGAGCGTGGTCCCGTCGTCGGCCGCGCCTTCGAAACCCGAATAGGCGGCGGCGAATTGCCCTTTGGAGAAGATCTCCTGGACCGGGGTGGTGTCCAGGTCGGGGTGGAACTGCGCGCCCGGCGTGCCGGCCAGGCAGTGCGGCGGCCAGCTGTCGGCGTAGTCGGGGGAATCGGAGAAGTGCGCGCCCGGGTCGATGTGATGGTCCCGGGTGGCCACGACCGCGGCGTACGCGTGCGCGGCGAGGTGTTCGGTGATCCGCCCGGCCACGGCCGCACCACCGGGGACAGCGAGCGAGCCGCCCTCGCAGAAATCGTTCTGCACGTCGACGATGATGAGCGCCCGGTTCATGATCCGAGATTACCCGCGCCGCTGCGGGCCGTCTCGGGTGTCGATGCGGCGCGCGATCGCTACCTGCCTGCTCGGCCGGTGTGTCAGCCGACGAAGGTCGTCGGGATGGCGGGTTCGCCCTCGGAGAGCTTGAGCCCCTCCCAGGGCAGGCTGACCAGACCGCGGCGCACCAGCTCGCGGCTGTCGTCGAGGGTGGGCAATCCGGGGACCGCGTCGCCGCCGCGCACCAGCGGGACGAGCAGCTCGCGCGCCTGGAACTCCGCCGTGCCGGGCACCTGCGCGCCGGCCGGAAAGACCACTTCCTCGACGATCGTGCCGGAGCTCTTCGCCAGCCGCAGCGCCCGTTTGACGCTGCCGCGCGACTGCTTGTGACTGCTGCGCTTGACCACCGGGACACCGTCGACCTCGACGAGTTTGTAGACCATGCCCGCGGTCGGCGCGCCGGAACCGGTGACCAGCGAGGTACCGACCCCGTAGGCGTCCACCGGCTCGGCCCGCAACGCCGCGATCGCGTATTCGTCCAGATCGCCGGAGACCACGATGCGGGTGTCGCGCGCGCCGAGCGCGTCGAGCTGAGCGCGCACCTGACCGGCCAGCACACCGAGATCTCCCGAGTCGATGCGCACCCCACCCAGCTGTGGCCCGGCCACCCGGACCGCGGTGGCCACCCCCTCGGTGATGTCGAAGGTGTCGACCAGCAAGGTGGTGCCCACCCCGAGCGCGGCGATCTGGCTGCGGAACGCCGCGGCCTCGTGCGCGCCGTCGGGGCCGCTGTGCAGCAACGTGAAGGCGTGCGCGCTGGTTCCCGCCCCCGGCACGCCGAAGCGGCGCACCGCCTCCAGATTCGAGGTGGCGTCGAACCCGGCCAGGTACGCCGCGCGGGCCGCCGACGGCGCTGCCCACTCGTGGGTGCGCCGCGAACCCATTTCGATCAGCCGCCTGCCACCTGCCGCCGAGACCATTCTGGCCGCGGCCGAGGCGACCGCGCTGTCGTGATTGACGATCGACAGGATCAGCGTCTCCAGCAGCACGCACTCGGCGAAGCTGCCGCGCACCGACAGGATCGGCGAGCCGGGAAAATACAGCTCGCCCTCCGGGTAGCCGTCGATGTCACCGGTGAAGCGGTAGTCGCGCAGCCAGTCCAGGGTTCGCTCGTCGAGTATCGGCGCGGCCACGGCGAGTTCGGCCTCGCCGAAGCGGAACTGCCGCAGCGCGGCGAGCAGTCTGCCGGTCCCCGCGACCACGCCGTAGCGGCGGCCGTGCGGCAGGCGCCGGGCGAAGACCTCGAATCCGCAGCGGCGCTGCGCCGAACCGTCGGCCAAGGCCGCGGCGAGCATGGTGAGTTCGTACTGATCGGTGAGCAGCGCTGTGCTCGCGGCCTGGCCACGGGAGTCCACTCCGCCACTGTAGACAGCGCGGTCACGGTCCTGTCCCGCTCGCGTTCGGGCGGGGACCGGCGGGGTGTTGAGGTTCGCTCGGCGAGTCGTACCCTTGACGGCATGGGCTTGTGCAATTCGTACCCGGCGCCGGCGATCATGTCAGCGGCACAGCCAACCCTGTCAGCGGCACAGGCGGCACAGGCGACCCCGGAAGCGGTGGAATACACCGAGATCCTGGAGGCCGAGGATCGCCCGTGGGTGACTGTCGTATGGGACGACCCGGTCAATCTCATGCACTACGTGACCTACATCTTCCAGAAGCTCTTCGGCTACAGCAAGGCCAAGGCGACCGAGCTGATGCTGCAGGTGCACAACGAAGGCAGAGCCGTCGTCTCCAGCGGTTCCCGCGACAAGATGGAGCACGATGTCCGCCGTCTGCACGCCGCCGGACTCTGGGCCACCATGCAGCGTGACAACTGAGCTCGCCGTGACCACCGAGGTTGCCGAGACAGTAGAGCTCGCGACTACCCTGACGCTCGTGCGTGATGGGACGGACAGCCGTGCGTAAGTGGACCAGGAAGAACTCGCTGGGCGGGCTCAAGCTGCGCGCCGAGATGGACCCCCACGAGGCCGAAGTGCTGCGCTCACTGGTGGGCGCGGTCGCCGGCCTGCTCTCCGATCGGGCGCACTCGGCCCCTGAGGACGAGCTCAGCGCGCTTACCGGTATGCGCACCGGAAACAGCGCGCCCCCCGACGACCCGCGTCTGGCCCGGTTGCTGCCGGAGTTCCATCGCAGCGAGCCCGGCTCGCCGGACGCCGATCGGGCCGGACTCAACAGCGCCCTGCGCGCTCTGCACGAGCCGGAGATCATCGACAGCAAGCTGGCCGCGGGCGCGGTCGTGCTCGACACCGTGCCCGCCCACGGCGGCAAGATCGTGCTGACACCCGAACAGGCCGACGCCTGGCTCAGCGCGCTCACCGACGTCAGGCTGGCACTCGGCACGGTCCTGGGCATCGACGCCGACACCCCCGAGCAGTTCGATCCGGCGGATCCGCGCGCTCCGCACCTGGACGTCTACCACTGGCTGACCTGGATGCAGGACAGCCTGCTGCAAGCGCTCGCCCCCTGAGGCGCACCGGCCGCCATCGCCCCGAGGATCCGGGAATCGAGGATCCGGAACCGAGGAGGAGTCGTTGACCGCGGTCACCGGCGCGCGTGACGCGCTCACCGATGTCGCCGGTCTGCTGGTCGGCCATCACCACGTCCTCGATCCCGATGCCGCGCTCGGATCCGGTGCGGCCACCGGCTGCACGGTGGTGCGCATTCCCGGCGGCGCGGTCGCGGCGGTCGACGTGCGCGGCGGCGGTCCCGGCACCAGAGAGACCGATCTGCTCGACCCGGCCGACACCGTGAGGCGGGTGGACGCTGTGCTGCTCACCGGCGGCAGCGCCTACGGACTGGCCGCCGCCGACGGGGTGATGCGCCTGCTCGAGGAGAACGGCGAGGGCATCCCGATGGACCCGGCCGACCCGAGCCGGGTGGTGCCGATCGTGCCCGGCGCGGTGATCTTCGATCTGCCGGTGGGGGATTGGCGTGTCCGGCCGACCGCCGAATTCGGCTATCGGGCCGCCCGGGACGCCGCCGTCGATGTCGCCCGCGGCTCGGTGGGCGCGGGCGTCGGCGCCAGGGCGGGATCGATCAAGGGCGGCGTCGGCACGGCGAGCGTCGTGCTCGGCGACGGCCCCGCCGCGGGCATCACCGTGTCGGCGCTGGTCGTGGCGAACCCGGTCGGCTCGGTGTTCGATCCGCGCACCGGACTGCCGTGGGGTGTGGGCACCGACGGGCCGCAACGGTTCGGTCTGCGCCCACCGGCACCCGAACGATTGGCCGCGGCCAACGCTCTCCCGGTCAAAGGCACCGTTCTCAACACGACCATCGGGGTCGTCGCCACCGATGCCGCGCTCGGCACCACCGCCTGCCGCCGGCTGGCCATCACGGCCCACGACGGACTCGCCCGCGCGATCCGGCCCGCGCACTCCCCGCTCGACGGCGACACCCTCTTCGCCGTCGCGACCGGCGCGGTCCCGATCCCGGACACCACGCTGCCCGCCGCGTTCCCGCCCGAACTGCTCGTGCTCGACGCCCTGTGCACGGCCGCCGCGGTGTGCGTGGAACGCGCCGTCGTCGATGCCGTCCTCAGCGCGACGTCGGTCGCGGGCATCCCCGCCTACCGCGACCTCTTCCCCGCCTGACTCCAGCCGCTCGCCGCGTCGGCGCCGCCGCGGGAATACGCGTCGGTCCCGGCTGGTTGAGGGCAGTGACCCGAGCAGGCGTGCGGAAGGCGTGAGACAGGTGCTGGTGATCACATCCGAATTGGTGGACGCGATGGTGGCTCATGCCCGCGCCGATCACCCGGACGAGGCCTGCGGCATCATCGCCGGACCAGAGGGCTCCGATCGCCCCGAGCGCTTCGTCGCCATGGTCAATGCCGAGCGCTCGCCCACCTTCTACCGCTTCGACTCCGGCGAGCAGCTGAAGGTCTGGCGGGCGATGGACGACGCCGACGAGGAACCGGTCGTCATCTACCACTCGCACACCGCCACCGAGGCCTATCCGAGCCGCACCGACATCGCCTACGCCGCCGAGCCCGACGCCCACTACGTGCTCATCTCCACCCGCCACCCCGACGAGTACGAACTGCGCAGCTACCGGATACTCGACGGCGTGGTCACCGAGGAGCCGGTCCGTGTCGTCGACGCCTACGACACCGTCTGACCGCCCCAGCAGAATTCCCCCCGAACGACATCAGGAGTCTTCATGTCGGTAACCGTGTCCATCCCGACCATCATGCGCGGCCTCACCGGCGGCGAGAAGCGGGTGCAGGCCGAGGGCGAAACCCTCTCCGCGCTCATCGCCGACCTCGACGCCAGCCATCCCGGGCTGGCGGAGCGCCTGCTCAAGGACGGGAAACTGAACCGCTTCGTCAACATCTACGTCGACGACGAGGACGTCCGCTTCGCCGGGGGCCTCGAGGCCGAGGTGCCCGAGGGCGCGAGTGTCACCATCCTGCCCGCTGTCGCCGGTGGCGCCCCGACCGATCGCTGACCCGACGTGGCGCGCTACGAATCGCTGATCGCGACCCTCGGCAACACGCCGCTGGTCGGCCTGCGAACGCTGTCCCCACAGTGGGACGGCGAGCAGCACGTGCGGCTGTGGGCGAAACTCGAGGACCGCAACCCCACCGGCTCGATCAAGGACCGGCCCGCGCTGCGCATGATCGAGCAGGCCGAGGCCGACGGCACCCTGCGCCCGGGGTGCACCATCCTCGAACCGACCAGCGGCAACACCGGCATCTCGCTGGCGATGGCCGCGAAACTCAAGGGCTACCAACTGGTGTGCGTGATGCCGGAGAACACCTCGGTGGAACGACGCCAGCTGCTGACCATGTACGGCGCGCGCATCATCGACTCGCCCGCGGCGGGCGGTTCGAACGAGGCGGTGGCGGTCGCCAAGCGGATCGCCGCGCAGAATCCGGACTGGGTGATGCTCTACCAGTACGGCAATCCGGCCAACGCGCAGGCGCACTACGACACCACCGGCCCCGAACTGCTCGCCGACCTGCCGGAGATCACCCATTTCGTGGCCGGGCTCGGCACCACCGGCACGCTCATGGGCACCGGCCGGTTCCTGCGCGAGAAGGTGCCCGACATCGAGATCGTGGCCGCCGAGCCACGCTACGGTGAACTGGTCTACGGCCTGCGCAACATCGACGAGGGCTTCATCCCCGAGCTGTACGACGAGAACGTGCTGAGTTCGCGGTTCTCGGTCGGTCCCTACGACGCGGTCAAGCGCACCCGCGAACTCGTCGCCGAGGAGGGGATCTTCGCGGGCATCTCCACCGGGGCCATCCTGCACGCCGCGCTCGGCGTGGGGCGCAAGGCGCTGAAGGCGGGCAAGCGCGCCGACATCGCGTTCGTGGTGGCCGACGGCGGCTGGAAGTATCTGTCGACCGGCGCTTACGACGGCACTCTGGAAGAAGCCGAGAGCAGGCTGGACGGGCAGCTCTGGGCCTGAGCGGGGCCGTGACGAACCCGGTCGGCCGGGTGGGGCTTCGGTAGGCTCGAAGCAGGAATCGAATGTGCCAGCGCGCCCAGGAGGTCGGCCATGTCCGGAGGTGGTTCGGGCTTCGGCCCGTCGTTCGACCCGCAACGGTTCGCGCCGCCACGTCCAGGACAAGGACCGGGCCGGCCGGGATCGACACGACCGCCCGCCTCCGGATTCGCGGCGGTGCGGCAGGTGGGGATACAGGCCGTCGCGCTGGTCTCCGGTTTCGTGCTGGTGCTCTGGGGGGTCGAGGGCTACGACGCCGTCGATCCCCGCAATCTCGACCAGGCCGGCATCCAGCCGCGTGAGGCCGACGGGCTGTGGGGGATCCTGTGGGCGCCGCTGCTGCACAACGGATGGGACCACCTGATCAGCAATACCGTGCCGGTCTTCGTGCTCGGCTTCCTGGTGCTGGTCGCCGGCATCGGCCGTGGACTGGCGGCGACCGCGATCATCTGGGTGATCGCCGGCGTGGGCACCTGGCTGACCGGAGGCGAGGGCACCGTCCATATCGGCGCCTCCGCGCTGGTCTTCGGGTGGCTCACCTTCCTGATCCTGCGCGGGTGGTTCGCGCGCAGTGCCTGGCAGATCCTGCTCGGCATGGCGGTGCTCGTCTTCTACGGCTCGCTGCTGTGGGGTGTGCTACCAGGTCAGGACGGGATCTCTTGGCAGGGGCACCTTTTCGGCGCGATCGGCGGCGTGGTCGCGGCGTGGGCGCCCTACCGCGGGGCACGCGCGGCCGAGCAGCCAGCGTCGTCGCGCACCCGGTTCTGAGCGCTTGCGCGCCACCGGGATTCGCCGCCCGCGCATGGCGGCACCGGCGGCTGGGTACCCTCGGAAGATGGACGACGAGGTTCGTGGCAGGTTCGAGCGGCAACCGGCGGGGTCGCACCGCGCGCGGCTGGGCCGCCGGGGAATTCGGGGGATCGTTTCGTGAGCGGCGATTCGGCGTGGCAGCATGAGGGCATGCGCCTTACCGTCCTCGGGTGCTCGGGCAGCGTGTCCGGCCCGGACTCCCCAGCGTCGGGGTACCTGCTGACCGGCCCGGACATGAACCCGGTTGTCATCGATTTCGGACCGGGAGTGCTCGGAGCGCTCCAGCGTCACGTCGACCCGGGTGAGGCCGACATCTTCCTGACCCACCTGCACGCCGACCACTGCCTGGACCTGCCCGGTCTGCTGGTGTGGCGGCGCTATCACCCGAGTCCGCCGGTCGGCCGCGCCATCGTGCGCGGCCCCGCCGATGCGCCGCTGCGCATCGGCAACGCCTCGGCCGAGGTCGGCGGCGAATGCGACGACTGGTCGGATGTGATCGATCACCGAGCCTGGCGGGAGGGCGAGACCGTCGAGTTCGGTGCGGGTCACACCGTCACCGCGCGCCGGATGTTCCATCCGCCGGAGTCCTATGGTCTGCGGATCGCCACCGCGGCCGGGCGCACGTTCGTCTACACCGGCGACACCGCCATGTGCGATGCCGTGCGGGAACTGGCCCAAGGCGCGGACGTGCTGATGGCCGAGGCCTCCTGGACCCACGATCCCGCCAATCGCCCACCGGGCATCCATCTTTCGGGCACCGAGGCCGGGCAGATCGCCGCGCGCGCCGGGGTCAAGGAGTTGCTGCTCACCCACATCCCGCCGTGGACCTCCCGTGAGGATGTGATCGCCGAGGCGAAGGCCGAGTTCACCGGTCCGGTGCACGCGGTCGCCCCGGGCGAGACCTTCGAGATCTGAGCGACACCTCGGATTCGGATCCGCGCTGTCGTCTAGGCTGGCCCCGTGTCGAGACGAGCCGATGGCAGGGCGGACGATGAGCTCCGCGAGGTCAGGATCACCCGGGGATTCACCACGCATCCAGCGGGTTCGGTGCTGGTGGAGTTCGGGCAGACCAGAGTGATGTGCACGGCCAGCGTCACCGAGGGGGTCCCCCCGTGGCGGCGCGACTCCGGGTTGGGCTGGCTCACCGCCGAATACGCGATGTTGCCCGCCGCCACCCACACCCGCGCCGGTCGTGAGTCGGTGAAGGGCAAGGTCGGCGGCCGCACCCAGGAGATCAGCAGGCTGGTCGGGCGCTCGCTGCGCGCCTGCATCGACCTGGCCGCGATCGGGGAGAACACCATCGCCATCGACTGCGACGTGCTGCAGGCCGACGGCGGCACCAGGACCGCCGCCATCACCGGCGCCTACGTGGCGCTCGCGGATGCGGTGACCTGGCTGGGCGCGGCGGGCGCGCTGGCCGACCCGCAGCCCATCTCGTGCGCCATCGCCGCGGTCAGCGTGGGCGTGGTGGACGGCCGGGTCCGGCTGGACCTGCCCTACGAGGAGGACTCGCGCGCCGAGGTCGACATGAACGTGGTGGCGACCGACACCGGCACGCTGGTGGAGATCCAGGGCACCGGCGAAGGCGCCACCTTCCCGCGCTCCACTCTCGACAAGATGCTCGATGCCGCGCTGGCGGGCTGTGAGCAACTGTTCGTGGTGCAGAAGGAGGCGCTGGCGCTGCCGTACCCCGGCACCCTGCCCGAGCCCGCCGAGCCGTCGAAGAAGAAGTGATGAGCGCGCGCGTCCTGGTCGCCAGCCGTAACGCCAAGAAGCTGACCGAACTGCGCCGTATCCTGGCCGACGCCGGGGTGGTGGGCGTGGAGATCGTCGGACTCGACGATGTGCCCGCCTACGACGAAGCGCCCGAAACCGGCGCGACGTTCGAGGAGAACGCGCTGGCCAAGGCCCGTGACGGCGCCGCCGCCACGGGATTGCCCTGTGTCGCCGACGATTCCGGCCTGGAAGTGGACGCGCTCAACGGCATGCCCGGTGTGCTCTCCGCCCGCTGGTCGGGTACCCACGGCGACGACGCGGCCAACAACGCGCTGCTGCTCGCGCAAATGGGCGATGTCCCCGACGAACGGCGTGGCGCGCGGTTCGTCTCCACCTGCGCGCTGGTGGTGCCCGGTGGGGACGAGATCGTGGTGCGCGGCGAATGGCCGGGCGTGATCGGCCGCAAGCCTGTGGGCGACGGCGGTTTCGGCTACGATCCGCTGTTCCTGCCGGAGGGCGGCACCGGCTCGGCCGCGCAGCTCACTCCCGCCGAGAAGGACGCGGCCTCACATCGCGGCCGCGCCCTGCGTCAACTACTTCCCGCCTTGGCCGCGCTCGCGGAGTAGACCCGGGTCTCGCGGGGCCGCCCGTCTCCGATCGGCGGCCGGACTGCCCGATCGCCGGCTCACGACCCCGCCGGACCGCCGTGCCGGACATCCGACAGGCCGACCTCCACGATCGGCTGTCGCCTCGGCGCGCGGTCACCAGCGTGATGCGGGCGACCGGACCGCGGTGACGGGCGTGGATGCCGACGCGGAGAGGTCAGACGCCGAAGTCGCGCTTGACCTGTGTGGCGTTCTTGTGTTCGACGACGAACGACAGCAGGGGGATGGTGCCCGCCAGCAGAGTGCCGACGGTCCGGCCGATCGGCCAGCGGACCTTCTGCGCGAGGTCGGCGGTCAGGATCAGGTAGACGAAGTACACCCAGCCGTGCACGATCGCGATCCAGCTCGGCGGGTTCGCGTCGAAACCGTACTTGGCGATCATCTCGGCGGTGAGCAGCAGCAGCCACAGACCGGTGAACCAGGCGAGCACCCGGTAGCGCAACAGCGCGCCCTTGATCTTGGCCCGCTTGGCCGGGTCCACCGCGGCGGCCGTGGGCGCCGGGGTCGCCGGTTCGTCGACGGAGACGGTCTCGTTGTCGCCGGCGTTCACCCAGCGCTCCTCTCGCTCGTGCCTGTGCTCGAGCCACTGGTCGGGGCAGGGGCGGTGCGCATCGCGTCCTCGACGTCGGCGGCATGCAGTCCTGCCAGGTATCGGTTGTATTCGTCGAGCGCCGGGTCGGCCGAGCGGGCTGCCTTGGGTCGCTCGGGCAGGATGCCCGCCGGGATCTCGCGGGGGAGTTCCCGCTTGCGCGGGAGGTCCCGTCCGCGACCGCGGCGCGCCTGTGCTGTCCCGGGGTCGGCCGCCGTGGAACTCGCGGGGGCGGGGCTCGGCTGCTCGGTGTCCGGCTCGGCCGAAGCCTCTTCGGCTTCGCGTTCCAGGCGGACGAACCGGTAGTAGGCGAACACCACGAAACCGGCGAACAGCGGCCACTGGAGTGCGTAGCCGAGGTTCTGCCCGGTCCCGGCGGCCGATTCGTACCGCTCCCACTGCCACCAGGCCAGCGCCAGACATGCCGCGAAGGCGACCACGACCAGCGCGATCAGAGCCGGGCGGCGGTAGGCCGAGCGGGGAGCGGGAGCGGACACGTCTACCACGGTACCTGTCTACTACGCGGTCCGTAGGAGCAGGTCGCCCGTGGAAACCGCACTCAGAACCGGTAGGTGACCCCGGTCATGCGCTCGGACTCGGTCCACAGCGCGAGCTGTAGTTCCCGGTTCTTCGACAGCCTGGTCGACGGGCACGGCGCAACCGGGCCCCGGCTGCCGAACAGCCGGTTGGGGCCCCAGTAGGTCTCCGGGTCGGCATCGGGTGTCGTCGCGGCGAACAGGGTCGAATGCGCCGCCTTGGCCGGGGAATGCCCGACGATCCGCATGGTCGGGCGCAAGACGACATCGAGTGGGGTCTCGGTGCGGGCGAACAGTTCGGTGGGCGAGACGCCCGGGTGGACCGCGTAGGAGCGCACGGCCGATCCGGCCGCGGCGAGACGGCGCTGAAGTTCTCGCGCGAACATCAGATTGGCGAGCTTGGACTGGGAATAGGCGAGATTGCGGAAGTAGCGGCGGTGGTCGTAGTTGAGGTCGTCGACGCGCAGTTTCGGGGTCTGGCGATGCGCGATGCTCGACAGCGTGACCACCCGGTCGCGGATTCGGTCGAGCAGCAGTCCGGTGAGCGCGAAGTGGCCGAGGTGATTGACGCCGAACTGGGTCTCGAAACCGTCGACGGTGCGGCTGAACGGGATGTACATCAGGCCCGCGTTGTTGACCAGCACATCGAATTCACCGGTCTTCTCCGCGAACGCGCGCACCGACGACAGGTCGGCCAGGTCCAAGGGCACCACCCGCACGTCGCCGGGGATCCGGGCCGCCACCGGCTCGGCCTTGGCGACATTGCGGCAGGCCATCAGGACGGTCGCGCCCTTGGCTGCCAGCGCTCGGGTCGTCTCGGCTCCCAGGCCGCCGTTGGCTCCGGTGATCACGAACGTCCGGCCGCTCTGATCGGGGATCTGTGTCGGGTTCCACGCCATGGGCGAAACCTTACTGCCAAGTAAGGTTTCGGCGGAAGGGGAGCGGGCACACTCCCGGGCCGTGTGTCGGACGAAACCGGGAGTCGCCCGCGCGTCTTCGCTACCTTTGGCTGGTGACGATCTCGGCGGGCAGGCAGTACGGTGGGCGGGCGGTGGCCGAACGCAAGGCCGAGCGGCGCGCCCGTTTCCTCGACGCCGCGACCCGGTTGTTCGCCGAGCACGGTTACGCCGACTGCTCGCTGGCCGAAGTGTGCGCCGCGGCCGGGCTGTCCAAGCGGCAGTTCTACGAGGAGTTCGAGACCAGAGAAGACGTGCTGGTCGCCGCGTACGACCGGGTGCAGGACGAGGCCGCGGCCGCCGTCGTCGCCGCGCTCGTGGGAATCGGCGACGAAGCCGACCGGCGGGACGCGATGACCGCGGTGCTGACCGCCTATCTCGGCGCGATCGGGGCCGATCCGTGGCGGGCCAAGCTGGCTTTCGTCGAGGTGGTCGGTGTCAGCGAGCGGATGGAGCGGCACCGCAGGCAGCGCAGGCGTGGATGGGGCGTGATGCTCGAAACCGCGGTGGTGCCGAGAATCGTTGCCGATGGCCGGGTTCGGGGCACTCCCGGCTTGGCCGCGATCGCGCTGATCGGCGCGATCAACGCGGTGACCGGCGAATGGCTGCTCTCCGATCCGCGCCCGCCGATCGCGGACCTGGTGGAGTTGCTGGTGCCGGTGGCGGCCTCGCTGATCGAGAATCCCTGACCCGCTTGCCTTCGTCGGCATCGAACACCGAAGGTGGTTGCTGCCGAATACTCGCAGACGTATATTTGTAGGCGAGTAGGGAGGCGTGGTGCCCACCAAACGCAAGGTCGACAATCTGATGGCGCTGGCGATCCTCTCGGTGATCGCCGAACGGCCCATGCACCGCTACGAGATCGCCTCCACGTTGCGCGAGCGCGGCAAGGACCGCGACATGGACATCAAGTGGGGATCGCTCTACACCGTCGTTCGCAACATGACCAAGGCCGGTTTCCTCGAGGAAGTCGGCAGCGAACGTCAGGGTGCGCGGCCGGAACGGGTCATCTACCGCATCACCGACGCGGGCCGCGCCGAGATGATCGACTGGACCAGGGAACTGCTGGCCGAACCGCGTCCGGAACGCAACGCGTTCACCGCGGGGCTGTCGGTGACGGCCATGCTGCCGCCGGAACAGGTCATCGAACTGCTCGGCGCCCGGATCGCGGCGCTGGAGGCCATTGTCGCCGGGGTGCGCGCCGAACTCGCCGAACTGGCCGAAAGCCTGCCTCGATTGTTCGTGATCGAAAGCGAGTACGGGCTGGCCATGCTGGAGGCCGAGGCGGCCTGGGCGCGCGGCTGGCGCGCCGAACTCGTCGACGGCACCTTCCCCGATCTCGCGTTGTGGCGCACGGTCCACGAAGAATTCGCGGAAAGGGGGACGACCGACCCGGAGCATCCGTGACGAACCCGCTCCCGACGGCGGTGCGGCAACACCGCCGCCGGGACCGGCAACCGACTCGAACCGCGCACGCGAACGCACACCCGGCCACGAGGCTGGCAACCACAGGATAGCTCCGGGTGGGTCAGGCGCGGCGGTTCGCCGTTTCCCGAACAAACCCTTTCGGAGGTATCTCCATGTCCGCACCACGTTCCGCCATCGTCGCCGGTGGCGGCATCGCAGGCCCCGTCGTCGCCACCGCTTTGCTGAAAGCGGGTATCGACGCCCGCGTCTACGAGGCCTATCCCGGCCCCTCCTACGGCATCGGCAGCGGGCTCGCCCTCGCGCCCAACGGCCTGGCCGCCCTCGACCTGCTCGGCGCCGGAGATCCGGTGCGCGCCATCGCCATTCCGGTCTCGGCCATGATGCTGGCGATCGGTGGCCGCACGCACCGCCTGCCCGTCGCCGAGGGCGAGCCGCCCCTGCAGCTGGTCGACCGTGCCGCACTGCACACCGTGTTGCACGAGCACGCGCGCGCCGCGGGGGTGCCGTTCCACTACGGCCATCGGCTCGTCGGCGCCGACGAGCACGCCGACGGCGTCACCGCACGCTTCGCCGACGGCTCCACCGCCACCGCCGACATCCTGATCGGCGCCGACGGAATCCGTTCCACCGTGCGCACTCTCATCGACCCCGCGGCGCCGGGACCGGACTACACCGGACTGCTCGGCTTCGGCGCGACCGTCGAATGCGAGGTGCGCACCCCGCCCGGGACGATGGTCTTCGCCTACGGTAGACGCGCCTATTACCTGTACTGGGCCGACCGCGCCGGGCGGGTCGGCTGGGGCGCCAATCTGCCTTCCGAGCAGTATCTGACGCTGGCACAGGCTCGTGAGGTGCCCGCGGAGCGGTGGCTGGAGATCCTGCGGGAGACCTACGGCGCGGACACCCCGGGCGGGGAACTCGCGCGCCGGACGCGGCCGGACCAGCTCGAAGTGACCGGCGGGCTGCACATCATGCCGCCGGTGCCGCACTGGTTCCGCGGTCGCATGGTGCTGGTCGGCGACGCCGTGCACGCGCCGTCCAACAGTTCGGGCCAGGGCGCCTCGCTGGCGGTGGAGAGTGCCGTGCAACTGGCTCGTTGCCTGCGCGACCTGCCCGATCCCGTCGCGGCGTTCACCGCCTACGAGCGGCTGCGTCGCCCCAGGGTCGAGGGCATCGCCGCCCGCGCGGCCAGGATCAATCGCAGCAAGACGCCCGGTCCGGTGGGCCGGGCGGTGATGAACATGCTGATGCCGGTGATGACGCGAACTGTCATGAAGACCGACCAGCGCACCGCCGCGGAGCGCGGCTATCGGATCGACTGGGCGGCGCCGGTCCGGCAAGAGCTCATCGGAGCCTGATCGCGGTGTCCACCGAGGGTGGGCAAACGCTCACCCTCGGAGGAGGGCGGTGCAGCACTGGGGTTCCTGTCGACGGCGCCCGCTCGCGGACAGAGTGGAGACACCACCTCGACACCGACCCGCCGACTCGTCAGGAGTCCCTCATGCAGACCACCGCCACCCGCACCTTCCGTTCCGACGCCGCGATCGCTGTCTGGACGCCGGAGGGCGCGCTCACCCATCGCGAACTCGACAGCTGGTCCAACCGGCTGGCGCGGGTGCTGCTGGGCAGGGGCGCCGGTCCCGGCGCGGTCGTGGCCGTGGCCGTCGAGCCGCTGATCGAGGATCTGGTCACCCGCACCGCGGTCGCCAAGATCGGCGCCACCGCGGTCCCGGCGGGGACCCAGGTGCCCGCGCCCGTGCTCGGCGTCACCACCGAGGACACGCGCGGCGCGCTCGGCGACACGATCCCGTGGCTGGTGCTCGACGACCGATCCACCCTGCTGCGGTACCTGACCGGCTCGGACGCCCCGATCACCGACGCCGACCTGGGCGGGCTGCGCCCGGCTTCCTGAGCCGTGGCACGCCCGCCCACGCGGCGGACATGCGCATTCCGAGCTGGCAGGGCACCGCCCGGCGGTAAAATTCCCGGCGGAACCTCTCCACGCATGCTGGTCGATCGACCCGCCGGGCGCCTCGTCGCCGGGCCCGGCCCGCCGACGGCTGGGGTGTGCCCGCCCTCGCGGGCGCGGCGTGCCACCACCACTCCGATGTCGACAGAGCTCGTCCGATCTCGACAGAGCCGGTCCGAGTTCCTCGATGGATCCGTCCCCCAGCCGACTCCCTCCCGAGTACGCAGGAACATTTCATGCCCCAGAGTTCCGCCGCCCCGGTCGCCGCGCAGGCGCACCTGCCCGCAGGCGCCTTCCCGCTCTCGGCCGCCCAGCGCGGTATCTGGTTCGCCCAGCACTTCGCCGGCCGGACCCCGATCTCCATCGCGCAGTACGTCGAGCTCGCCGGACCGGTCGATCTCGACCTGCTCGCGGCGGCCTCGCGACAGGCGGGCCGCGAGTTCGGCACCGGCTATCTGCGGTTGATCGAGGTCGACGGGCTGCCCTATCAGGTGGTCGACACCGAGATCGAGCACGAGTTGACGATCGTGGACCTGCGCGGGGAGCCCGATCCGGCCGCGGCGGCGCTGGCCTGGATGCACGCGGAGTACAGCGCCCCGGTGGACCTGCTCGGCGAGCGGCTCGGCGCCTTCGCGATGCTGCGCCTGGCCGACGACCACTGGTACTGGTATCAGCGCATCCACCACATCGTGCTGGACGGATTCGGCGCGGTCACCATGGTGCGACGCATCGCCGAGCTGTACACCGCCGCAGCGGCCGGGGAACAACCGCCGCCGAGCCGGGCCGAGGATCTACGCGGGATCGTCGAAGCCGATGTGGCGTACCGGGATTCGGATCGTTTCCGCGCCGACGCGCGGTACTGGCGCGAGCATCTGGCCGGGATGCCGGAGACGGTCGGGCTCGCCGGGCGCACCGCGCCGGTGGACGCGCACCCGATCGTCGCCTCGGCCGAACTCCCCTCCGCGACAGCGGAATTGCTCGACCGGGTGGCCACAGCCGAGAACTCGGGCGTCGCGCCGGTCGTGGTCGCCGCGTTCGCGGCCTATCTGGCCGCCATGACCTCCTCGTCCGAGGTCACGCTCAGCCTGCCGGTCTCCGGCCGCACCACCGCCGTGCTGCGCCGCTCGGGCGGCATGGTCGCCAACGTGGTGCCGTTGCGGGTGGAGACCGGGGCCGCCGTGACGACGGGCGCCCTCATCCGGGCGGCCCAGGGCGAGCTGACCTCGGCACTGCGCAGGCAGCGCTACCGGCAGGAGGACATCGTCCGCGATCTGGGCCGACCGCTGGACGAGCCGGGCTCCTTCGGCCCGACCGTGAATCTCATGATGATCGACACCAGGATCGGCCTCGGCGAGGTCGTCGGCCGCACGCATGTGCTCACGTCGGGGATGATCGAGGACCTGTTCCTGAACCTGTATCCCGGCATCGGCGGCGAGACCACCCACATCGACTTCCAGGCCAACCCCAACCTCTACGACGCGCGCGAACTGGCCGGGCACCATCGCCGCTTCCTGGCCTTCCTGCACGCCTTCCTCGCCGCGGGCCCGGACGCGCCGTGGCACACGGTGCCGCTGCTCGACGACTCCGAGCGCGCGGACCTGCTGCCCGCGCGCGGCCCGGCCGACGTCCCGCTCCGGACACTGCCGCAGATCCTCACCGAGGGCGCCGCCCGCGATCCCGGCGCGGTGGCGGTGCGCGCCGGCGAGCGGACCATGACCTACCGCGAGGTCCTCGCCTACGCCTCGCGGGTGGCCCGCCTGCTCATCGAGCACGGCGCCGGACCGGAAACCGCGGTGGCCGTGGCCATCCCGCGCTCGCTGGAATCGGTGCTGGCGACCTGGGCGGTGGCGCTGACCGGCGCGGCGTTCACGCCGATCGATCCCGCGCTGCCCGCCGACCGCATCGAGCACATGATCGGCGACAGCGGTGTGCTCGCCGGACTGACCGTGGCCTCGGCGCGACCGGCCCTGCCCGGCCACATCACCTGGCTGATCCTCGACGACACCGCGACCGCCGAGATCATCGACGACCAGGACCCGGCCACGGTCACCGACGCCGACCGCCTCGCCCCCGTGCGCCCCGACCAGATCGCCTACCTGATCTACACCTCCGGCTCCACCGGGCTGCCCAAGGCCGTGATGGTCGCCCACCGTGGGCTGGCCAATCTCGTTGCGGGCTCGGGGACCGCGTTCGGCGTCGACGCGTCCTCGGTGGTCGCGCACGCGGTCTCGCCGAGTTTCGACATCTCCGTGGAAGAACTGCTCGTGGCGTTCGCGGCCGGGGCGAGCGTGGCGATCGTGCCGCCCGCGGCGTACGCGGGCGAGGAGCTGGCGGCCGTGCTGCGCGAGCACCGGGTGACCTGCCTGAACGTGACACCCGCGGTGGTCGGCTCGCTCGATCCGGCGACACTGCCCGACCTGGCGACCGTCGTCGTCGGCGGCGACGCCTGCCCGCCCGAACTGGTGACGCGCTGGGCCGGGCGGCGCCTGCTCAACGGCTACGGCCCCACCGAGACCACCGTCACCACCACGCTGAGCGCGCCGCTGCGGACGGACGGCCCGGTCACCATCGGCGGGCCGACGACCGGCGTCACAGCGCTGGTGCTCGATCCCTGGCTGCGGCCGGTGGCCCCCGGTGTCGTCGGCGAGCTGTATCTGAGCGGCCAGGGCGTCGCGCGGGGCTACCACCGGCGCAACGGCCTGACCGCAGGCCGGTTCGTCGCCGACCCCTACGCGCCGGGCAGGCGTATGTATCGCACGGGCGACCTGGTCCGCTGGCGGCGGTCGGGGGACCGATGGGAGCTGGACTACACCGGACGCCTCGACTTCCAGGTCAAGGTGCGCGGATACCGCATCGAACTCGGCGAGATCGACGCGGCGCTCGAACGCAGGCCCGAGGTGGCCTCGGCCGTCACCGTCGGAGTGAGCACGCCCGCCGGAGCCACGGCGACGGCCTCCTACGTGGTCGCCGCCCCCGGCTGCGAGGTGCAGCCGGAGGCGCTGAAAGCCGCTGTGGGAGAGTCGCTTCCGGCGTACATGGTGCCCGGCGTGATCATGGTCCTCGACGCGCTGCCGCTGACCCCGGTCGGCAAGGTCGACCGGCGCGCCCTGCCCGCACCGGATTTCGGCGCACGCCCCGGCGTGCACCGCGGTCCCGCCACCCCGCGCGAGGAGACACTCGCGGCGCTGTTCGCCGAGGTACTCGGGCTGGACGCGGTCGGCGTGGACGAGAACTTCTTCGCACTCGGCGGCGACAGCATCATCTCCATCCAGCTGGTCTCCCGCGCCAGGGCGGCGGGCCTGCGCGTCAGCGCTCGTGATGTCTTCGAGCGCAAGACCGTGGCGGCGCTGGCCGCCGTGGCCGTCGACGCCGCCGAGGACGCGGTCACCGAACTGCCCGGCGGCGGTGTCGGCCCCGTCGACATCACGCCCATCGTGGCGGCCATGCTCGAACAGGGGCCGACCTGGCACCGCTACGGCCAGGCCGCGCTCGTCGAGCTGCCGCCAGGGACCACCGCCGCGCAGCTGGTCCCGGCCGTGCAGGCGCTGCTCGACCGGCACGACATGCTCCGCAGCAGTCTGCGCCCGAGTGGCGACGGGTGGGAGTGGGTCGTCGCCGAGCCGGGGTCGGTGGACGCGGCCGCGCTGATCGACGTCGTCACCGCGTCGTCCACGCGTGGCAATGACGCGTTCGAGAGCGGCGCCGCCGGTGACGGTGTCACCCCCGGCGGTGTCGCGCGTGGCGCTGCTGCCGGAATCGGCGGCGGTGCTGCGCGCGATGGTGGTGCGGACGGCGGTGACGCCGCGCACGAAAATGGTGCCGCGCGCGGTCGTGGTGCCGTGCCGGGCGACGCGGCGTGGGACGGTGTGCTCGATGCCGCGTTGCAGGCCGCGGCCGACCGGCTCGATCCGGCGGCGGGGGTGATGGCGCGATTCGCGCTCGTCCAGCCCGCCGATCCCGGCGCGGCCCCGTCGCTGTGGCTGGTGCTGCATCACCTGGTGGTCGACGGCGTCTCGTGGCGCATCCTGTTGCCGGACCTGGTGACCGCGTGGGCGGGTGGCGAACCCGAGGCGACCGGGACGTCGTTCCGGCGCTGGGCGCGCGCGCTCGTCGAGCAAGCCGGGGCGCGGGCCGTCGAATCGCCGTTGTGGCAGCGGATTCTCGCGGGCGAGGACCCGCCGCTCGGGCGGCGGGCCGCCGATCCAGCGCGCGACGTGGTCGCCACGGCGGGGGAACTGCGCACCGTGGTCTCCGCCGAGGTCGCCGGCGCGGTGGTCGATGCCGTGCCGGAGTTGTTCCATTGCGGCGCCGACGACGTGCTGCTGGCCGCACTCGCCATGGCGGTGGGCCGGTGGCGGAACCGGCCGCGGACGCTGGTCACGCTGGAGGGCCATGGCCGGGAGGAAGCGGTGCTGCCCGGCGCGGATCTCGCGCGGACGGTGGGCTGGTTCACCACCGTCCACCCGCTCGCCCTCGACCTGAGCGGCATCGATCTGGACGAGGCGTTCGCCGGCGGCCCGGCGGCGGGGCAGGCCGTGCGGGCGATCAAGGAGCAGGTGCGCGCGATCCCGGACAAAGGCGTGGGCTACGGCATACTGCGCCACCTGAATCCCGACACCGCGGCGCAGCTCGCCCGCGGGCCGGTACCGCAGATCGGGTTCAACTACCTCGGGCGCGTCACGGCCGATACCGAAGGCGGCGAGAACTATTGGCTGCCGAGGCGGTTCGCCTCGACCACCGACGAACGAGCGCCGTTGCCCGCCGTCGTCGACATCAACGCCATCCTCGGCGGCGAGGGACTGGACGTCACCTGGACCTACGCGCGCGACATCCTCGACGAGGACGAGGTCGCCGAATTCGCCGCGCACTGGGCCGCGGCCTTGTCCGCGCTGGCCGCGCACGCCGCCACGCCCGGCGCGGGCGGGCACACGCCGTCGGACTTCCCGCTCACCACCGTCACCCAAGCCCAGATCGACCAGTGGGAACGCGCATACCCGAATCTGGCGCAGGTGTGGCCGCTCTCGCCGCTGCAGTACGGCCTGCTGTTCCACGCCCGCTACGACACCGACACCGCCGACGGCTACACCGTGCAGACCCGCCTCACCCTCGCGGGCCGCGTCGACGCGCACCGGTTGCGACAGGCGGCGCAGGTCCTGGTGGACCGCCACGAGAACCTGCGAGTGGCCTTCGTCGAAACCCCGGAGGGACCACGGCAGTTGGTGCTCGCCGATGCCCGGGTCTCCTGGCGCGACACCGACCTCACCGTGCTGCCGCGCGAGGACAGGGGCCGCGAACTGGAACGGCTGCTGGCCGTGGACGCGAACACCCGCTTCGACCTGACCCGCCCACCGCTGCTGCGTTTCCAGCTCGTCCGCGAATCCGAGGACGTCTGCACGCTGCTGATGACCAATCATCACCTCGTGCTCGACGGCTGGTCGACGCCGCTGCTGGTGCGTGAACTGCTCACCGTCTACATCGCCGCGGGCGTCGGCGCGCAGCCCTCCGAGGTGCTCGCCCCCGCACCGTCCTACCGCGCGTTCCTGGCCTGGCTCGCCGAGCAGCAGCAGGCCGGCGCTGCCGACGGGAAGGATTCGACGGCGGCCTGGCGGGCCGCGCTGGCCGGGATCGACGCCCCCACCCGGGCGATCCCGACGCTGGCCGGAATCCGCTCCACCGAATCCGGCACGGTGTCGGTGGATCTGCCCGCGACGGCCGTCGCGCGACTCGAGGCCACCACCCGCGCGGCGGGCGCGACGGTCAATGTCGCCGTGCAGGCGGCCTGGGCGCTGTTGCTGACCATGCTGACCGGCCGCACCGACGTGGTGTTCGGCGGCACGGTCTCGGGCAGGCCGCCGCAACTGCCCGGCGTCGAGGAGATGGTCGGGCTGTTCATCAACACCCTGCCCGTCCGGGTGCGGCTCGACCCGGCCGAGCAGGTCGCCGACCTGCTGGCGAGGGTGCAGGCCGAGCAGGCCGCGCTGCTCGACCACCAGCACGTCGGCCTGGCCGCCATCCACGAGGCGGTCGGGCTGCCCGAGCTGTTCGACACCCTCACCGTGTTCGAGTCCTACCCGATCGACCGCGCGGCGCTGTCACAATCCCTCGACATCGCGGGCATGCGCGTGCTGGACGTGGCGGGCACCGACGCGACGCCGTATCCGTTGAACCTCATGGTGATTCCGCTGCACGGCGAACCCGGCGATCCGGGGGACCGGCTGCGGTTGTCGATCAAGTACATGGCCGATCACCTGCCCGAAGCCGAGGCCGCGCGACTGCTCGACCGTTTCGTCGCCCTGCTCGACCAGATCGCCGCGCACCCGGGGCGGCGGGTGGCGGCCCTGCAGCACTGCGATCCCGTCGAACGCGCCGCCCTGCTGCCGGTGCACGGCCCGGCCTCCGTGCCCGCGCGCACGCTGCCCGAGATCCTGTCCGCCGCGGCCGCTCTGAACCCGGACGCGATCGCGATCCGCTCCGGCGCCGACACCATGACCTACCGTGAACTCGACGCGTGGTCCAACCGTTTCGCCCGGGTGCTGCTGCGGCGCGGGATCGGGGCCGAGGTGTTCGTGGTGCTCGCGCTGACCCGCTCGGTGGAGTCGGTGGTGGCGGTGTGGGCGCTGGCCAAGACCGGCGCCGCGTTCGCGCCCCTTGACCCCAACCATCCGGTCGAGCGCATCGAGCACATTCTCACCGACTCCAAGGCCCCCATCGGGGTGACCGTGCGCGCCACCGGCGAGACCCTGCCCGGCACCATCGACTGGCTGCTGCTCGACGACCTCAACACCATCCGCCGCGTCATGACCGTGCCCGACGACCCGATCACCGATGTCGAACGCGGCGGCGCCATCCGGCTCGACCAGGTCGCCTACCTCATCTACACCTCCGGTTCCACCGGCAAACCGAAAGCGGTGCTGCTCGGCCATCGCGGTATCGCGGATCTGGTGACCGCGCAGCGCGAATCGCTCGCCCTCGACCCCTCGGCCCGCGCTCTGCAGGTCGCCTCCCCGAGCTTCGACGCCTCGGTGTTCGAGCTGCTGTCCGCCCACGCGGCCGGCGGCACCCTGGTGGTCTCGCCCGCGGAAGTCTACGGCGGCACCGAACTGGAACGGCTGCTGCGCGAGCAGCGGGTCAGCCATGCCGTCATCACCCCGTCGGTGCTGGCCACCATGAACCCCGATCGGCTGCCCGACCTGCGGGTGCTCGCGGTCGCGGGCGAGGCCTCCGGGCCGGAACTGACCGCGCAGTGGTCGCCCGGCAGACGCCTGCTGAACCTGTACGGCCCCACCGAGTTCAGCATCTGGGCGACCGGCCCCGGCGAGTTGCGCACGGGCGAGCGGGTCACCATCGGCGGACCCATCCGCGGCGCCGCCGCACTGGTTCTCGATGCCTGGCTGCGTCCGGTGCCGGTGGGCGTGGAAGGCGAGCTCTACCTCGCGGGCCCCGCCATCGCCCGCGGCTACTTCAACCGCTTCTCCCTCACCGCGGCGCGTTTCGTCGCGAACCCGTGGGGCGGGGCGGGCGAGCGGATGTACCGCACCGGCGACATGGTCCGCTGGGGCGAAGCCCAGCACCCCACAGGGGCCGTTCTCGAGCTGGAGTACCTCGGCCGCAGCGATTTCCAGGTCAAGATCCGCGGCCTGCGCATCGAACTCGGCGAGATCGACGCCGTGCTCTCGGCCGACGACGAGGTCGAGTACGCCGCCACCCTCGGCTGCCCCGGACCTTCCGGCGAAACGGTGCTCGTGTCCTACGTCCTCGCGAAGGGCGCAGTGCCCCCCGCGCGGCTCGACACCGAGCGGCTGCGCACACGCGTGGCCGCGGCGCTTCCCGGATACATGGTGCCCTCGGTCGTGGTCGAACTGGACGATGTCCCCCTGACGCCGGTCGGCAAGCTGGACCGCAAAGCCCTTCCGCTGCCCGACTTCTCGATCTCGGCCCGCCCATACCTCGCTCCGCGCACGCCGGTGGAGCGGGCGGTGGCCGAGGTGTTCGCCGAGGTGCTCGGGCTGGAGCGGGTCAGCATCGATCACTCCTTCTTCGACCTGGGCGGCAATTCGCTCAGCGCCACCAAGGTGGTCGCCCGCATCGACGCCGCCCTCGGCGCCAGGATCGCCCTGCGCGATCTGTTCGACGCGCCCACGCCCGCGCAGCTCGCCGCCCGGGTGGTGCCCGCCGAGCCAGGGCAGCGCGCCCGATTCGCGCTCGCCGCGCGTCCGCGTCCCGACCGGGTGCCGCTCTCGCCCGCCCAGCAACGCATGTGGGTGCTCAACCGTCTCGAACCGGAGTCTCCGGCCTACAACATCGCCGTCGCCCTGCGGTTGACCGGCGCGCTGGACACCGAGGCCATGCACCGGGCGCTCACCGCCGTGGTGCGCAGGCACGAGACGCTGCGCACGGTGTATCCGGCCGACGCCGAAGGGCCGCGTCAGGTGGTGATCGACACCGCGCACGCCGTGCCGGAGCTACCTGTCGAGACCGTCGCCGACGGCGCCGACCTGCGTGCCCGCATCGCGGCGTGCGCCGGCGCCGGGTTCGATCTGACCGTTGATCCGCCGCTGCGCGCCCTGCTGCTGCGCGTGTCCGCCGTCGAGGAGCACGTGATCGTGCTGGTGGTCCATCACATCAGCGCCGACGGCGCGTCGATGGCGCCGTTGGCGGCCGATCTGGTCACGGCCTACGCCGCGGAGTCGGCGGGCCGACCGGTCGAGCTCGCCCCGCTGCCGCTGCACTACGCCGACTACGCGCTGTGGCACCGGGAGCTGCTCGGCGCGGACGACGATCCCGCCTCCCTGGCCGCCGACCAGACGACGTTCTGGCGTGACACCCTGGCGGGCGCACCGGAATCCCTCGAACTAGCGGCCGATCACCCGCGCCCGGCCGTCCAGTCCATGCGGGGCGCGGACCTGTCGTTCACCGTCCCCGCCGAGCTGCATCGGCGGATGAGTGAGCTGGCCACCGCCTCCGGCGCGAGCCTGTTCATGGTGGCGCACGCCGCCTTCGCCGTACTGCTGTCCAGGCTCGGGAGCACCGAGGACGTGCTGGTCGGCACCGCCGTGGCGGGCCGGGGAGAGGCCGCGCTGGACGGCATGGTCGGCATGTTCGTCAACACCCTGGCCCTGCGCACCGCCGTCGATCCCGAACGGTCCTTCCGCGCGCTGCTCGCGGATGTCAGAGAGGGCGACCTGGCGGCCTTCGCCCGAGCCGACGTCCCGTTCGAGCGTTTGGTCGGGCACCTCGACCCGCCGCGCTCGACCACCCACCACCCGATCTTCCAGGTGACCCTCTCGCTGCAGAACTTCGTCGAACCCGTCCTGGAACTGCCCGGCCTGCGCGTCGCCGTCGAGGACCTCGACCGCGACGCCACCCAGTTCGATCTGGCGCTGGACCTGCGGGAACGTCGAGAGGGCGGCGAACACGCCGGCATCGAGGCGGTCCTGACCTATGCCACCGACCTGTTCGAGCCCGCGACCGCCGAGGCCATGACGCGGCGCTGGCTGACTGTGCTCGACGCCGCGCTCACCGACCCCGAGACCCGCGTCGGCGACCTCGACCTGCTGTTGCCCGCCGAACGCGCACTCGTTCCGGCACGGGGACCTGAGCCACGCGGACCGGAGTACCGCCACGAACTCCGTACGCTGCCCGACCTGTTCGCCGCCACCGCCGCCGCGCACGCCGACCGGACCGCGCTGGTCGCCGACGGCGTCGCCTGGACCTACCGGGAACTGAACGAGCGCGCCGGCCGATGCGCCGAACAGCTCGTGCGGGCGGGCGCGGGCCCGGAGACGGTGGTCGCGCTGGGGCTGACCCGTGGCGCGGAGCTGCTCCTGGGCATCTGGGCCGTCGCGCGCGCCGGAGCAGCCTTCCTGCCGGTCGACCCGACGTACCCGAGCGAGCGCGTCGAGCACATGCTCACCGACTCGGGAGCCGTCCTCGGCCTCACCCGCACCGCGCACCGCGACCACCTGCCCGGATCGGCGCGCTGGCTGTTGTTGGACGAGTACCGCGATGTCGATCCGAGCCCGCCCGGATCCCGCGTGCCTTCACCCGCCCGGCCGGGTCCGTCCGGGCACCGTTCAGCGGAGGACACTGCTCCCGTGCCCGGCGTGCCCGGCGTGCCCGGCGTGCCCGGCGTGCCCGGCGTGCCCGGCGTGCCCGGCGTGCCCGATCCGGCGATCGCCCCGGAGACGGATGCGGCCGATCCCGCCGCGCTCGAGGGCGCGACGCGGCATCGGGCCGCGCTCCACCCCGACCAGCCGGCGTGGATGATCTACACCTCCGGCTCGACCGGCACCCCGAAGGGGGTCACCGTCACCCACCGCGGAATCGCGGATCTGGTCCTCGCGCAACGGCAGACGCTGCAGCTCGACGAGCACGCGCGGGTCCTGCAGGTCGCCTCACCGAGTTTCGACGCCTCGCTGTTCGAGGCGATCATGGCCTTCGGCTCCGGCGGGACGAGCGTGGTCGCCCCGCCGGACGTCTTCGGCGGGGCGCCGCTGGCCGAGCTGATCACCGAACAACGGGTCACGCACATGGTGATCACCCCGTCGGCGCTGGCGACGCTGGAGCCGGACTCGGTGCCGTCGGTGCGGGTGCTCGCGGTGGCGGGCGAGGCGGCGGGCGCGGAGCTGGTGCGGCGCTGGGCGGCGGGTCGCACCATGATCAACCTGTACGGGCCGACCGAGACGACCATCTGGGCGACCTCGGCGCCGCTGCGGCCGGGTGAGCTGGTGACCATCGGCGGCCCGATCCGGGGCATGAGCGCGTTGGTGCTGGACGCGCGGTTGCGCCCGGTCCCGGTCGGCGTGGCGGGCGAGCTGTATCTCGCCGGTCCCGCCCTGGCGCGTGGCTATCACGGCAGACCGGAGCTGAACGCCGCGCGGTTCGTCGCAGATCCCTACGGTGTGCCGGGGGAGCGGATGTATCGCACCGGCGATCTGGTGCGGTGGACCGGCGCCGGTGGCCTGGAATACCTCGGGCGCACCGATTTCCAGGTGAAGGTGCGCGGTCAGCGGGTCGAACTCGGCGAAATCGACGCGGTCCTGACCGATGCCGACGGGGTCGAGTTCGCACTCACCCGCGGTGTGCCCGGTCCGGGCGGTGGCACGGCGCTGGCGGCCTATCTGGTGGCCGAACCCGGCCGCGAGATCGACGTGGCCCAGGTGCGCTCGCACGCCGCCGCCGCACTACCCGGTCACATGGTGCCCGCCGCGTTCGTCGTGCTGGCGGCCATCCCGCTCGACGCGGTCGGGAAGCTCGACCGGAAAGCATTGCCGGAGCCGGTGTTCGGTGCGGACCAGGGCGAGTACGTCGCGCCGTCCACCCCGACCGAGCAGACACTCGCGGGTATCGTCGCCGAACTGCTCGGCCGCGAACGGGTCGGCGCGACGGATTCCTTCTTCGCGCTCGGCGGGGACAGCATCCTGGCCATCCAGTTGGTCTCGCGGGCCAAAGCGGCAGGCATCACACTCACGCCCGTGCAGATCTTCGAGCATCGCACGATCGGCGCGCTGGCCGTCGTCGCCGACGAGGCCGGTGTCGCGGCGACCCTCGACGAACTGCCGGGCGGCGGTGTGGGCGAGATGCCGTTGACGCCGATCGTGCATTACATGATCGGCCGGGGCGGCGATTTCGACCGCTTCGCCCAGACAGCGGTGCTGGAACTGCCACCGGGCATCGACGCCGACGGGCTCACCGCGACGCTGGCGGCGGTGCTCGACCGCCACGACATGCTGCGCGCGCGGCTCACCCGCGACGGGGCGCAGTGGCGCCTGGAGACTCGCGATCCGGCGGAGGTGGACGTGTCCGCACTGGTGTGGCGGGTGGAGTTCCCCGCCGACGCCGACCCGGTCGACCTTCGCGAGTTCGCGGTCACCGAACTCGAGACGGCACTGGACGGCCTCGATCCCGCCGACGGCGCTGTGCTGCGGTTCATCTGGCTCGACCCTGTCGGTGTGGCGGGCGCGCGGCCGCGCTCGGGCCGGTTGATCGTCGTCGCGCATCACCTGGTGATCGACGGCGTCTCCTGGCGCATCCTGGTGCCGGACCTCATGGCGGCGTGGGCGCAGGTCTCCACCGGCAACAGGCCAGTGCTGGCCGACACCGGCACCTCCGTGCGACGCTGGGCGCACGCGCTCACCGAGCACGCCAACAGCCCCCGGCGCGCGGCCGAACTAGGCTACTGGCTCGACGTGCTCGACGGCCCCGACCCGGGTTTCGGGACCAGGGATCTCGATTCCGGCGTCGACACGGCGGGCGTGCTCGAGCAGGTCGAGGTCGAGGTGCCCGCACCGGTCACCGCCGATCTGCTGACGACACTGCCCGCGCTGTTCGACGGCGGCGTCGAGGACGCGCTGCTCACCGCACTGGCCTGCGCCGTGCGGACCTGGCGGGCCCGGCGGGGCACCGACACCGGTGACGTGCTGGTCCGGATGGAAGGCCACGGCCGCCAGGAGGAGGTGATCCCCGGCGCGGATCTCTCGCGGACGATCGGCTGGTTCACCACCATCCATCCGGTGCGCTTGAGCACGGGCGACCTCGACGACCCGGCGGCGCTGGGCTCGGCCGTACGGGCGGTCAAACACCGGCTGCGCGCTGTCCCGGACAAGGGCATCGGCTTCGGGCTGCTCCGCTACCTGAACCCCGAGACCGCGCGACAGCTTCCGCGGGCAATGCCCGGCCGGATCGCCTTCAACTACCTCGGCCGCTACTCCACCGCCGACATCCCCGCCGGGTTGGAGGGCCTGGGCTGGTTGCCCACCGACGACCTGGGCGAGTTGCCCGCCGTCGAGCACCCGAGCGTGCCCGCGCAGGTGGAGGTGGACGTGAACGCGGTGGTGGTCGGCGACCGCCTGCAAGCGAGCTTCGGCTTCCCCGCCACTCTCCTCGACCGCGCCGACGTCGCCGAACTGGCGGATCTGTGGATCGAATTCCTCACGGCCTCGGCGCGGTTCGCGCATACGCCGGAGGGGAGACGCGCGGGCGAGGAGGAACGTCGCGCCGCCGCCGAGCGCGCGGCGGCGAGTACGCCGAGCGCGCCGCCCGGCCTCGGGCTCGACGTGCTGCTGCCGATCCGGACCGAAGGCGAGGGGCCCGCGGTGTTCTGCGTGCACCCCTCTTCCGGCATGGCCTGGACCTACCTCGGCCTGGCCGACGCCCTGGCCCCCGGCCGCCCGATCTACGGCCTGCAGGCCCCCGACCTCAGCGGACGCGAGCCCTCGGCGCGCAGCATCGAGGAATTCGCGCGCCGCTATGTCGCCGAGCTCAGGGCGGTGCAACCGGAGGGCCCGTATCACCTGCTCGGCTGGTCCTTCGGCGGGCTCATCGCGCACGCGATGGCGGCCCAGCTGGAACGCGACGGGGCGCGGGTCGGCGTGCTGGCCCTCCTCGACGCCGACAGCGGCGACATCGACGGCGACAGCATCGCACCGCTGACGCCGGGCGAGTTCGCGCACACCTTCGGCTCGGTCTTCGGCATCGACGACATCCCGGAGACCGCCACCGCGCGAGAAGCCGCCGAGCACATCGGCGCACGCATGGGCGGCGCGCAGGTGCTCGACGCCGACACCCTCACCAGGATGGCCGCGTCCTACAACGCCTCGGCCCGCACCCGCACCGGCTACCGGCGCCCGGTCTTCCACGGTGACGCGGTCTACTTCCGCGCCGCCGTGCCGACTCCCGGCACCGACGGCATCTTCGGTCCCGACGGCTGGCGGCCCTACATCACCGGCCCGATCACCAGCTACGACATCGACGCCACCCACGACGAGTTGACCGCACCGCACATCCTGCCGGGAATCGCCCGGCAGCTCGACCGGCACCTTGGAGGCACGCAGTGAACGACCGTGGAGGCAGGGGAGTGAACGACGCAGCGGTGGTGATCGAAGGCGTCGAGAAGTCCTTCGGCGACGTGCGCGCCCTGCGCGGGGTGAACTTCGCCGCCGCGCAGGGGGAGGTGCTCGGCATCCTGGGACCCAACGGCGCGGGCAAGACCACCATGGTCAACATCTTGTCCACGCTGGTCACCCCGGACCGCGGACGCGCCTCGGTCGCCGGGTACGACGTCGTCGCCGACGCCGCGAACGTCCGCCGCCGCATCATGCTCACCGGCCAGTTCGCCGCACTGGACGACATGCTCAGCGGTTACGAGAACCTGGTCATGTTCGGCAGGCTGCTCGGCCTGCGCAAACAGACGGCGCGGGCGCGGGCACGGGAACTACTGGTGGAATTCGACCTCACCGGCGCCGCCGACCGTCGTGTCGGCACCTACTCCGGCGGTATGCGCAGGCGCATCGACATCGCCTGCGGGCTGGTGGTGCGCCCCGAGGTCGTCTTCCTCGACGAGCCCACCACCGGCCTGGACCCGCGCAGCAGGCAGGGCGTCTGGGATCTGGTCGGCGGCTTCCGCGAACACGGCATCACGACCCTGCTGACCACGCAGTACCTGGAGGAGGCCGACGCGCTGTGCGATCGGATCGTCGTCATCGACCACGGCGTCGTCATCGCCGAGGGCACCGCCGACGAACTCAAATCCCGCACCGGCGGCAGCTATTGCGAGGTGGTGCCGTTGCGGCTCGAGGATCTGCCCGTCATCGTCACCGCGCTCGGCCCGCTGCTGCCGCCGGAAACCCTGGCCGCGCTGGCGCCCGACGCCGACCGGCTCGCCATCCCGGCCCCCGACGGCGCCAAGACTCTCGCCGAGGCGCTGCGCAGGCTCGACGCGGCCGATGTCGAACTGCTCGACATCGCCCTGCGCCGGCCCTCGCTCGACGAGGTCTTCCTGCACCTGACCGGCCATCCCGCCGAGGTCGCCGTCGACAGCGAGGTGCCCGCGTGAGCGCCGCCCGGCCGGTAGCCCTGACCGCCCCGGCCGGACCGCACAGCGGTGCGTGGGTGACCGAACTGCGCGCCGCGCCGGTGCGGCTGTGGCAGTGGTGGGTGTTGACCATCCGGCTCATCACGCCCGCGGTCAAGACCGGCGAGATACTCACCTCGATCGTCGCTCCCGCGGCCTTCACGGCAAGCTTCTACATTCCGCTGAAGACCGTGATGAGCTTCTCCGGCCTCGGTTTCAGCAGCTACGCGCAGTTCATGATGCCGCTGGTGATCCTGCAAGCGGCCGCCTTCACCGCCATCGGCGCGGCGTTCCGCTCGGCCACCGACGCGGTGTCGGGACTGGACCGCCGGTTCGCGGCCATGCCGGTGGCACGGCTGATCCCGTTCTCGGCGCGCATGTCGGGCAATGTGATCCGGTTGGTCATCGCCCAAGCCGCCGCGCTGACCTGCGGGCACGTCATCGGGTTCCGTTTTCGGCTGGACTGGCCGCACACCCTGGGATTCGTCGCACTCGGCCTGCTCATCGGCATCGCCTTCACCATCGGTGCCGATGTCATCGGCACCGCGTCCAAGAGTCCGGAGACCACCACCCAGGCGTTGCTGCTGCCGCCGTTGATCCTCGGGATGCTCTCCACCGGCATCGCCCCGGCGGCCCAGTTCCCGGAGTGGGTGCAGCCGTTCGTACGCAATCAACCGGTCTCGCAGTTCGCGACCGCGCTGCGCGCCCTGGCCGGCGACACCCAGGGCAATGCCGGGGTGGTGAGCTGGGCGACCATGACGCCGTCGCTGCTGTGGATCGGGGCCATTCTGGCGATCGCGCTGCCGTTCGCCGTTCGTTTCGCGATGCGGAGGTCGTGATGGTGTCGACGATCAGCGGCGAACTGCGCGCCGAGAATTCGGTAGTGACCCTGCTGTCGAACATCTCGGTGCAGACTCAACGCCTGTTGCTGCGCTGGCTGCGCAATCCGGTGGCGTTGCTGGAGACTCTGATCATCCCGTGCCTGCTGCTGCTCATGCTCGACATCGTGGTCGGCGGGCAGATCCAGCGGTTCACCGGCGAGGACGCGCTCTACGGCTCGGTGCCGATGGTGGCGGCGGTGGGAGCGCTGTCCGGCGCGGTCGCCGCCGGAGTGATGCTCGGACGCGAACGCGACAGCGGACTGCTCGCGCGGTTCTGGGTGCTGCCGGTGCACCGGGCCTCGGGGCTGATCGCACGGGTACTCGCCGAGGGCTGCCGGATCCTGGCGGGCACGCTGGTGGTCGTCGCCGTGGGGTATCTGCTCGGCTTCCGGTTCCAGCAGGGGCCGATGGCGGCGGCGGCGTTCATCGCCGTGCCGGTGCTGTTCGGGCTGGCCTTCGCCACGCTGGTCACCGCGGTCGCCGTGTTCACCGCCAAAACGGTGCTGGTCGAGGGGATCACGATCCTCAGCACGCTGTTGATGTTCTTCAGCACCGGGTTCGTGCCGCTGATGGCCTATCCGGAATGGATCCAGCCGGTCGTGCGCAACCAGCCCATGTCGGCGGCGGTGGACACCATGAAGGCGCTATCCCTGGGCGGGCCGCTCGCCCGGCCCCTCACGCTCATCCTGGCCTGGTCGCTGGGCGCCATCCTGGTCTGCGCGGTCCCCGCCGCCCTCGGCTACCGGCGGGCCAGCCGTCGCTGAGGTCTGCTGCGCGGGACCGGCCGCTGATGTCTCGGCGGAACGGGTCGTCGCGGCGGACGGACCGCTCCCGGAATCCGGCGAGGTCGACGGCGGGACACCGCCGGTGGGGTCCGGCGCGCCCGCGCCATCGGAGGTGGAGGCGTCGGGTGTCTCCGGCTCGACGGCCGGTCCCGCCGTGTCGGGGGAGGGCGCCGTGTCGGGCGGAGTGCCGTCCGGTGCGGGGAGCGCCTCCGCGGGGTCCTCCTCGGCGAACACCTCGAACGGGACCGTGTTGCCCGCGGCATCGCGTCGGCCGATTCCGGCTTCGATCGCGGCGGCCAGCCGGGCGAGGCTGTCCCACGGGTGGGCGGGCTCGCCGTCGAGGTTGCCGATGGTGAGCCAGGTGTCGGTGCCGCGGTAGCGGACGAGGCCTCTACCGGAATCGTCGAGCCTGACGTCGAGTTCGCCGGAGACCGTTCCCTCTTCGTCGGTCATCACGGCGGCCTTGCCGCTGATCTGCCGGATGTCGCTTATCGGAACCCTCCTTGCCGGGTGCACTCGTCGATCGCTGTGCGCAGCGCGGCCTGTTCGGCCGTGTCGACGGTCAGGCCGTACTTTACTTTCACTCGAAGGTAACGGTCGACATAGGCGCACCGGAACTTCCCGGGCGGCAGATAGTTCGCGGCGTCCTGATCACCCTTGGAACGGTTGGCCGTCGGGTCGGAGGCCTCGAGGTTCAGCGCGTCGTTGGCGATGCGCCTGCGGGTGTCCTTGTCCAGACGATCCGCGCCCGAACGCCACGCCTCGGCGAGCGCCACGATGTGCTCGGCGTCCACGCCGGAGGAGTCGGTGATCCACTTGTAGGGCTTGAGCGCACCCGTTTTTCGGTCGAGCGTGCCGTACTCGTCGCGCCAGCCGCCGTTCGCGCCGATCTTCAGATCGCAGGTGGCGGCGTCCAGTGTCACCTCGCCCTCGGCGTCGCGCAGCATCATCACCTCGCGGGTGGTGCAGCGCGAGTATCGGCTGAACTGGTCGCCGAAGCCGTGCTCGGCCTTGGCGGTGTCCCAGTGCGGGAACTCTTCTCGGCTGTATCCCGCCATCGGGCGTTCCCCGGCGACCTTCACCTGCGCGAACAATGCCTCGACCTCGGTGGCGGAGGAGACGACGCCCGCGGAGTTGCCCACCTCGCCGCCGTTGTTCTCGACGACCGTGCACGCGCAGGCGAGGACGGCCGCCAGCAGTGTGGGCGCGATCACACCGAGGGTGCGTCGGAACCGTTGGGACGAGGACACATTCACAACGACTCCCTCACGACCAGGACGGGCTGTCCCGCATTCACTCTCCGAGATCGCCGGCCGGAGCCGGTGACTCGTGCAGAGCATAGTGGCGTTTGCCGAATCGGGCGCAACCTCAGATCTCGGCGGGTCGGGAGTCGCTGTCGGTGGTTTGCGCGGTGGGTGGCACCCCGGTGTCCAGGAAGCGGACCAGCCCGTCGATGCGGTCGGCGTGCTCGACGCAGCGCTCGAGATGGCTGCCGAGCAAGGTGAGTGCGATGACGTCGGCGGGCGGATGCGGGTTGCCGGGGTCGGTGAGGGCGGCGTGCAGCCGTTCGAGCAATTGCGCGGGGGTGGTGTCGGATTCGATGCCGACGCCGCTGTCCGGAAGGCGGTGTTCGGCCCGGCGATGCTCGCGCCGAGGTGGATCGGCGGGCAGGGAGTCCTCCCGAACCCGGTCCGACGGCGGATGATCGTAGGCGATCGCCGTGCCGACGCGAGCCATCCGCAGCGCGGCGGCCCGGCCGAGTTCGGTGAGCACCTCCAGGATCGGTTGCGGCGCGGCGTGTTCGGGGTGGCGGCGATAGACCTGGTCGGCGACCCGGCTGCTCAGCGCACCGACCTTGGCCAGCTGTCCCGCGATCTGCATCGCGGTGACGACACGGCGCAGATCGCGAGCGACCGGCGCCTGCAAGGCCAGCAGCGCCACGGTGCGCGACTCGCACGTCCGGTGCGCCGCGCGTAGCTGCTCCTCGAGCGCGAACACCTCGTACGCGGCAGTGAGATCGGCGTCGGCCAAGGCATCGACGCCTCGCTCGACGGTGTCATGGGCTAGCCGGCACATGAGCGTCAGGCTGTTGGTCAAGTCGTGGAGCTCATGGGTGAACTGGGTGCGCACACACGGATTCTCGCCCATCGGCGGGGCAAGTGGAATCGATCCACCCGATGTCGTGACGCGCGGGTGGCCGAAAGGAGAGGGGCGGGTGTCAGCCGACCACGACGCCGGCCAGTTCACCGACGCAGTAGGTGATGCCCATCGCCAGCGCGCCACCGGTCACCACACGCACCGCCGCCCTGGTCCGGGGACTGCCGCCCAGGCTCGCGCTGATCGTCCCGGTCAGCGCCAGCGCCGCGAGCACCGTGGCGACGGTGACCGGAATCCGCCAGCTCACCGGCGGCAGCAGGATCGCCAGCATGGGCAGCAGCGCGCCGAGGACGAAAGCCAGCGCCGAGGATCCCGCCGCCGCCCACGGGTTGGTCAGTTCCTCCGGGTCGATGCCGAGTTCGGCCTCGGCGTGCGCGGCGAAGGCGTCGTGCGCGGTCATCTCCTCGGCGACTCTGCGCGCGGTCTCCGCCGACAGTCCCTTGGCGCGATAGTTCGCGGCCAGTTCGCGCAATTCGTACTCCGGCTCCTCCCGGAGTTCCCTGCGCTCCTTGTCCAGCAGTGCCCGCTCGGAATCGCGCTGGGTGCTGACCGATACGTACTCGCCGACCGCCATCGAGATCGCCCCGGCGGCAACGCCCGCGCTGCCCGCGGTGAACAGCGCCTGCGTGCTGGTGCTCGCGGCGGCGACACCGACGACCAGACCCGCGGTGGAGACGATGCCGTCGTTGGCGCCGAGCACCCCGGCGCGCAACCAGTTCAGCCGTCCTCGATAACGCTCGGAGTGCGGCTCCACATGCTGCCCCGCTCCTGCCGGGAAATCCTCGGCGTCGGGGTTCGTCGAGGCAGAGTCGTCGGATCCGGACATGATCGGACTCTACCGCCGGACGGATCCGCCCCGGCGGATCGGGCGCCGACAGATCAGGCGCCGACAGATCAGACGCCGGCGGATCAGGCGCCGACCGCTGCCAGCAGCATCGGCAGGGCCTGGCTCATCCGCACCTGCCAGGCCGCCCAATTGTGTCCATCGGTGGGGCCATAGCGCTCCTCGACGTCGGCGCCGAGCGCGCGCAGCCGGGCGACGAAGCGCAGATTCTGCTCGTAGACCGGCACCTCGACCGGGTCGCCCCTGCCGTAGGAGACGAACAGCGGGATGCCGGTGAGGTCGGCGGCGCGACTGTACGGGTTGTTCTCCCGCCAGATGGCGCGCTGCTCGGGAACGGCGTGGTCGCCCCACACCCGCTTCCAGTCCGCGGCGCATCCGAGGCCGGGCAGGTCGGGGCCGCCGGGGGCGCCGGATTCGCGTAGCGGATCCACATTGCCGCTGAAGGCGGCGGCGGCCAGGAACAGGTCCCGGTGTTCGGCGGCGAATTTCATGGCGCCGAGCCCGCCCATCGAGTTGCCCGCGATCGCGCGGGTGGTGCCGGCCCGGTACCTGGTCTCGAGCAGGGGACGCACGTCGTCGAGCAGATACCGCTCCCAGGCGGGAGCGCCGTACGCGCCGTAGTTCCACCAGTCCGAGTACGCGCTGCACCAACTCGTTTCGGGCAGTACGAAGATCGCTTCGCGGCCCGCGGTGAGCGCTTCCAGGCCACCTTTGTCGGTCCACGAGGTGTGATCGTCCATGCCGCCGTGCAATACCCAGATCGTCGGCCAGGTGCGGTCGGCGTCCGGCGACCAGCCGGGCGGCAACAACAGGCGCACCACCTTCACCGACAGCTCCGGGCCTTCCAGGTGCGGCGAGGACACCCCGATGTCGAGGATTCGATCACTGACGCGGTGCTCCCAGCGCACCACCGGCTCGGCGTGCGCGCGGGGCGCCCAGCTCACGGTGGCGGCGAGGCTCGCCAGCACGGTCAGCACCGCGAGGACGATTCTGCTCGGACCGGGCATCGGGGCAGTCCTTTCCGATTCGACGCGGGCACCGTGCCGAGTGGGCGCACTGTGCGGAGGGGTGCCCTGTGCCGGGTCGGGCACTCCGCGCTGAGTGGGGCACTGTGGCCGAAACTAGAGCACCGGGAGCGCTCGCCGGAGCGTGCCGAACGGAATGTGGCCCACTTCACTGTTTCGAATTGCGTTATGCCGGTGCTGTTTTCGTTCGGAACACCGGGGTGCGGCCGGGCCGGACCCGCCGTCTCCGATTCGGGGATCCCCTCGAGGGCTGGCATGCTGACCGGCATGAGCACACTGCGTTACCAGGGAACACGACTGGCGGCGGGATTGGCGGCGGCCGCCCTGCTGCTGTCCGGCTGCGGCGGCAGCGAGGAGACCACGAAGACCGGATCGCCGACGACGCCTCGTGACCAGCTGTTGCTGAGCATCGAGGAGTTCCCGGAGGGCGCCTCGAAGATCGACATGCCCGCCGACCGGTTGCAGGCCGCGGTCACCGATCTGTCCGGCCTCCAGCAGAACTCGACCATCACCCCGGCCGAGTGCGGTCGGACCCAGCAAGACCTGGGCGCGTCCACCTCCGAGCTGCTGGCCGACTCCGATGTGATCGCGGCCAACGACGGCGCCCAGGGCCTGATGTACGTCGAGTTCCTGGCGTCGCGGGCCGGGGACCTGGCGAAGGTCGAGCAGTCGAACTCCACCTGTCCCGAGGTCACCGTCGTCTCGACGATCGAGGGCAAGCAGATCACCACCGTCGGCAAGGTCGAGACCCTGAGCGTGCCGGACGGCTTGAACGCCGACGAGGCGCTGGCGTTCAAGTCCGTCAACACCTCCACCGTGGGCGAGGGCAAGCCGCTGACCACCACCGCCTACCAGGGCATGGCGGTCGTGCGCGGCGTGACCGTGATCGTGCGGGTGGGCGCGCTGAAGGAAGGCGTCGATCAGTCGACCTTCGATCAGGTCTTCCTCGACGCCGTGAGCAAGGTGCGCAAGGCGGACTGAGCCCGCTGTCACGACGGCGGTGCGCCGGGTCCGGCCCGGCGCACCGCCGTCGGCGTCCGCCCCCACCAGCGCCGGGCGCAGCGGGTGAGAGTGGCCTGGTCGGCCAGTCCGAGCAGCGAGGTCACCTGTGCCAGCGGCATATCGGTGGTGGTGAGGTAACGGCGGGCCTGTCTGCGGCGCACCTCGTCGAGGATCACGGCGAACGCGGTGCCCTCGGCGGCGAGCCTGCGTTGCAGGGTGCGCGGATGGGTACTCAGCAGCCGCGCCACCGAACCGATCTCGGCCGGGGCGGTGCCGAGCAGTTGCCGCAGCGCGGCCCTGACCTGTTGCGCGGTCGGGGTCGGGGCACCGTCCTCGCCACCGGCCGCCGTCTGTTCGGCGAGGAACGCCAGGGCCAGCCGGTGCAGGGTCTCGTCGCCGCCGGACAGCGGCCTGCTCGCCAGCGCGGCCGGGACGCGCAGCGCGGCGCCCGGCCTGCCGGTGTGCACCGGGGCGGCGAAGAAACGCTCGTAGGCAGAGACGGGCGCGGGCGGCCGATAGGGCAGTTCCACCGACCGCAGCCCGTAGCGCGGGGTCGCCAGGCGTTGCAGCGCTCGATGCAGGAAGCCCAGGCTCAGGTCGGTGCCCTGCACGGGAACCGGCAGGCCGGGCCGCACGCCGCAGCGCAGGGCGACGATCTCCGGATCGCCGTAGGGGTCGGGCTCGATGTCCAGGCTCAGCGAGCGCGCGTGCACGAACAGGTAGCGCGAGGTGCATGCCAGTGTGTCGGCAAGGGTCGGGGAATTGCGGATCGCCAGCGCCAGGGGGCCCAGCATGTCCAGATCCTGTCGGTAGGCGATGCGCAGGCCCAGGTCGGGACAGTGCAGCCGGTGCGCGGCCAGCTCCAGGACCGCGGCCACCGCCTGATCCGGGACCAGTAGGTCGTCCGCGTCGAGCGCGGCCGCCGGGATGCCCGCCGCGTGGGCGAGTGCCTCCGCGTCGCCGCCGAGTTCGGCCACGGTGGAGCGGAAACCTCGTAACCCCGCCGAACGAATCACCGACATGTCGTCGAGAATCAAATAGTTGTCGTGTGAAGTCAAGAATGGTGGCGGTGACGTCGGGGAGAATGGACGCTATGAACGGGAGCGATTCGCCTGTGGAACACCTCGACGTCGTGATCGTCGGAGCCGGCTTGTCCGGTATCGGCGCGGCCTACCGGCTGCAGACCGAATGCCCGGGCAAGAGTTACGCGGTGCTCGAGGCGCGCGAGGCGCTCGGCGGCACCTGGGATCTCTTCCGATATCCGGGCATCCGCTCGGACTCGGACATGTTCACCCTCGGCTACCCGTTCAAGCCGTGGCGCGACGAGAAGTCCATCGCCGACGGCGCGTCCATCCTGCGCTACCTGCGCGAGACCGCGGCCGAATACGGCATCGACCGCCACATCCGCTACTCGACGAAGGTGATCGCGGCGGACTGGTCCGGTGCGCGGGCCAGGTGGACGCTCACACTCGCGTCCCGCGACGCGCACGGTGCGACGGTCGAGCGCACGCTGACCTGCGGTTTCCTCTACGTCTGCGCTGGTTACTACGACTACGACCGCGGTCACGACCCGCAGTTCCCCGGCGCGGAGGATTTCGCCGGGCAGATCGTGCACCCACAGTTCTGGCCCGAGGACCTCGACTACGCGGGCAAGAAGGTCGTGGTGATCGGCAGCGGCGCGACCGCGGTCACCCTGGTGCCCTCGATGGCCGAGCAGGCCGCATCGGTGACCATGTTGCAGCGCAGCCCCACCTGGATCAGCGCGGTGCCCGGCCGCGACAAGCGCGCCGACACCCTGCGCAAGCTGCTGCCCGCCGATCTCGCGCACCGGCTGATCCGTACGAAGAACATCTTGTTCGGACTCGCCTTCTACAACTACTGCCGGCGATTCCCGGCCTCGGCGCGCAAGGTGCTCAGCGACCTGAACACCCGCATCCTCAAAGACGAGCGGATGGTCGCCGAGCACTTCACGCCCAGCTACGACCCGTGGGATCAGCGGCTGTGCGCCGCGCCCGACGCCGACTTCTTCAAGGCGATCAAGAAGGGCAAGGCCCGGGTGGTCACCGACCACATCGAGCGGTTCGTACCCGGCGGCATCGCGCTGACCTCCGGCGAGGTGCTCGAAGCCGACCTCATCGTCACCGCCACCGGCTTGCGCCTGCTCGCCTTCGGCGGCATCGCACCGCGGGTCGACGGCGTGCCGGTGCCGCTGGCCGAGCAGTTCGTCTGGCAGGGCGCGATGCTCACCGGTGTGCCGAATTTCGCGGTCTGCATCGGCTACACCAACGCTTCCTGGACACTGCGCGCCGATTTGACCTCGCGCCTGGTGTGCAAGGTGCTGCGGCATATGGACCGGCACGGTCACGCCGCGGTCGTGCCGCGCCCGGACGGTGAACTGGCGCAACACCCGCTGCTGGACCTCGCCTCCGGCTACATCCAGCGCTCGATCGACGAATTCCCCCGCCAAGGCGATCGGCACCCGTGGAAGGTCAGGCAGAACTACCTGCTGGATTCGGCCACCACCCTGCGCACCGATCTGAGCAAGACGCTGTCCCCGGTCTCGGCGAGCCGAGGCACCTCGGCACCCGCTTCGGTGCGCTGAGCGAACTCGGCGCTCGGGGAAGCTTCGGGCTGGGAGGTCCAGGCCGGCGGCGGGGATTCGCCGCGTTGCTGTGTTTCGGCGTGCTGCGAGGCTTCGGCGGGTTGTGGGGTGTCGGCGGGTTGTGGGGTTTCGGTGTCGGCCGGCCGGGAAGCGTGCAACGCGCGGATGGCGGCCGCGCGCGCATGGTCGGCGGTGCCGGTCAGTCCCGAGCGCACGGCCAGCTCCATCGCGTGAGCGGCGCGTTCCCTCGCCGCGGACGAACGTCCGGCGAGGACGGCGGTCACCGCCAGACGGACCTGCGCGCGCAGACGCAACCGCGGCGCGCCCATCGCCTCCGCGAGCGCCCTGGCCCGTCGCAGCCCGCGCTCACCGAGGACGGTGTCACCGCGCAGTGCGTGGGCGGTGGCCAGCGAGAGTTCGGCGTAATAGTCGACGGCGTCGTGGCCGGTGAGCCGGGGGCGCGCGGGCAGGGCGAGCGCGTGCAGGGCGGCGGTGTCGGCGTGTACGGCGAGATCCGCGGCCACCGCCGATTCCAGGGCGGCCAGCCGGGCTGCGTCGAGGATGCGGGAGAGGCGCCGCAGCGGGTTCGGCAGGGTGCTCGGGTGCGCGCCGCGCACCAAGGCGTCGGCGGTGTACAGCAGGGTCAGCGCCGGATCCTCGAGCAGGGGTGAACGGGCGTCCTCCAGCGGACCGAACAGCGCTGGGCCGTTCGCGTCGAGAACCAGGCGGACCGCGTGTTCGCTCAGGAACTCGACCAGGTGCGTGCGGTCGGGCGCGGCCAGCAGGTGGGGGAGGACGGTCGCGGACGGGTGGGTGCGGCACCAGTCGCGAAGTGCCTTGTCGGGTGGCGGGCAGCCGGTTGTGTGCTCGGTCTGCGCGGCCACCGGAGGTGCTTCGGCCTGTGCCGGTCGGCGGGCACTCGGTGCTATCGGCGAGCCGGGTGGCGGTGACGCCGGGCAGGGTGAGGACTGCGGTCGGCGGTCGAGCTGGACCGGGGGCGCCGCCGCGGCAGGTGTCCGCGGTGACGGGTCGATCCATACGGCGTCGGCTACGGGGCGGGCGGTGTGCTCGAGGTAGCCGCGCAGGAGCGGGGGGTAGGAGTAGTGGAGGATGCCGTCGCGCAGGTGGCGGCGCAGCGGGAAGCCGGCGTGCTCGAGGCGGTCGATGGCGGCCGAGGCGCGACCTCCGGTCAGGACGTCGGCCAGGTCGGGGGTGAACTCGGCGAGCCTGCGGGTGGTGGTGAGGAGTTCGCGCTCGGCGTCGTCCAGTGCGGGCAGGACTTCCCCGGTGAGGAATTCCGCGAGCGGGCGCGGGGCGTGTTCGAGCATGGTGAGAGCGGCGGAGCGGTATTCGCGATGAGCGTCGAGGTAGGTCGCGGCGAGACGGACCAGGGTGGGCCAGCCTCGCGTGAGGTCGTGGACCAAGGCGAGTTCCGCGCCGGTGAGCGGGCAGCCCCCGGCGGCGGCGTCGGTCGGGTCCAGCGCGAGGTCTGCCGCGACGAATCGGGTCAGGCGGGCGGCCGAGGTCAAGGTGTGCCAGGCCAGCGCAGGTGGCCGCCTGGCCGCCAGGACGGTGATCAGTCGCGGCGGTGCGGTGCGCAGAAACTGCTCGACGGCCCTGATCGCGTCCTCGGTGACGAGCCGGTGGGCATCGTCGATGACGAGAACCGTGTCGCCATAGCCGGATTCGTCGCGGAGGCGGTGGATGTTTCGGTGCCGCAGGAACTCAGGTGCGCGATCGCCGGGGATGCGCAAGGTGCGGGCGCCGGGCCGGGTGCGGGACAGGTGCTCGGTCCAGGCGGCGATCAGCGCGGTCTTACCGCTGCCCGCGGGCGCGGTGATCAGCAGTACCGGCGCGGGACCTGCGGCGGCCCGGTCGAGGCGGGTGAGCAGACGCGCGGGGACCATCGTGCCTCCTCGGCGGGATGGCGGGCATGAATCGCTGGAGTGGGCGCGGGCCGGGAAGCGGCCGAGGCACCGGAGTCGTCGGCGGCTACGCGGTGATCGCCGCGCCGTGACACCGGCCGAATGACATGTTCCACGCTAGAACGCGAGGTCGCGCCACGATTCACCCGAAACGGGTGAGCTGTTCACCCCGGTGCGCGGACTGCAATGGAGTGCATGACAACACCGCACCCGGCACCATCTGCCACCACGAACACCGCACCGTCGGCTACGTCGCATCCGGTCCGTCAGGGCGTCGCCGCCGGCGTCTCCATCGGCGCGTCGATCCTGCTGCTCACCGTCGGTCTGCTGCAGCTGTTCCAGGGCATCTCGGCAGTCGTCGAGGACGAGCTGTTCATCGTCGGCCCCGAGTACATCTACCAGTTCGACACGACTGCCTGGGGCTGGGTCCACATCGTGCTCGGCGCCATCCTGATCATCAGCGCGTTCGGGTTGATGACCGGGGCCACCTGGGGCCGGGTCGCCGCGATCACGCTCCTGGCGGTCTCGATCGTGGCGAATTTCCTGTCGCTGCCGTACTACCCGTACTGGTCACTGCTCATCATCGCGCTCGACATCGTGGTGATCTGGGCGATCTCCACCTGGCGTACCGAAACCGCCTGAGTCGCGGTCACGACACCGGCGCCCGCGGTAGGCGGGGCGCCGGTGTCGTCGTGCCTGGTCGACGACGTCCCGGATGCCGCTCGCGCGCAGGCTCGTGTTCGGCAGGCGCGATACCCCTCGGCGGGACACTCTCTTCACCGCCGCACTGCCGTGGAGATCTCGTAGCGCCGAGTGGCCGTGTGACGTTCGGCGTGACAGTCGCCCGAGTGGTGCCGGGGGAGGGCGAGTGGCGCGGTGATCAGGAGGGCGCGGACGGGCGCGGGGCCGTGTCACCCGCGCCGACGGCCGCTTCGACCTCGCGCAGTGCGGTGCGGATCATCGCGCCGTAGGAGTCCTGGCCGAGCGCGCCGAGATGTGCGCGGGTGGAGTCGAGTTCGCCTCGCGCGGCGTCGAAGGCGCCCAGCCTGCGGTAGTCGTCGGCGAGGTTGAGGTGCAGCGACGGGTAGAAACCGGCGACCGCGAGGGTCGGGTGGTAGGTGCAGGCGCGCTCGTCGGTGAGGCTGTCGGCGGCGTCGAGGGCGCGGATGTCCCAGGCCAGGGCCTGTGCGGGATCGGGCTGGAGGTCGGCCAGGTAGTGGGCGAGGGTGCAGCGATGCAGCGGGTCGCCGAGCGGGCCGAGCGTGCGCCAGAGATCGGTGAGCTGGGCGCGCGCGGTGTCGCGGTCGCCTTCCCGGCCGAGCTCGACAGCTCGGGTGATCGCGACCATCGTGGGATCGGCAGGCGTGACCGCGCCTGCGTGCGCGTTGGTCGTCGTGGAGGCCACGGTCGGGTGCTCCGCCGTGGAGGTGTCGCCGGGCATGCCGGTGGTCGTCGCGGTTGCGTCGGGCGTGGTGTCGGACATCGTGTTTCCTCTGTTCGTGGGTGTGCGGCGGAAGCAGTGGGTGAGCTGCGGATAGCCGGGTGAGTCGGCGTGTTCGAGCAGATCGAGAGTTGTCGGGTCTGCCGGGTGGATCGGCAGGGGAGTCAGGCGGCCGGGCGGTCGAGCATCGGCATGACGAGGACGGTGAGATCGCCGTCGGTGGCGGAGCGGACGACGACGGGCTGGTCGGGACCGGCGAGGTCGAGCATGAGATCGGGACCCAGGGCGCTGTCGACAGCCGGGCGCAGGACAGCCGGATCGAAGGCGGGGTGCAGTGGCGGGCCGGTGACGGTAACGGGGATTCGAGTGGCGCCGGGGCGACGGGGGGTGAGGCCGGTGGCGTCGATGTCGAGGCCGAGCGGGGCGTCGGGGGTGGATTCGAGCAGGTCGAGCAGGGCGGCGCGGCTGACCAGGACGCGGGTGCGGGCGGGGGACAGGCCGTCGAGTACGGCTCGGTAGTCCGGGAACTGCTCGTCGAGGGTGGGCAGGTGCACGGTCGTGGCCCCGGTGAGGCGGACTCCCGCGCCGTCGCGGTCGACGGTGATCTCGCCCGCGGTAAGGCTCCGGACGGCAGTCGCCGCCTCCGCCGCCCCGACTACGGCCGACCAGGTCGCGCCGCCGGTGCGGATCAAGGCGAGGGATCGGGTCGCGAGCCGGTAGCGGTCGGTGGCGGTCAAGGTCAGAGCGGTGTCGCCGGCTTCCAGCAGCATCCCCGACAGGGCCGGGATGGATCGGTCGCGGGCCGCAGCACCGGCGACCTGGTCGACGGCTTGCGCCAAGGCCGCGGCCTCGAGAACGCAGGCGGCGGCGTCGGATGGCGGCGTCGCGGTGAGCGTGCCGCGCAGCTCCTGCGCGACGGCTGCCGCCCTGCGGGCTCGCTCGGTCAGCGCCGCCACATGGCGGTCGAGCACGCGCGCGGCGTGGGTGGGATCGCCTGCCAGGATCTGCTCGACCTCCGGCAGCGGGACGTCGATGCCACGCAGCCGCTGGATCAGGACCGCGCGCTCGCATTGGGCGGGCGTGTAGTAGCGGTAGCCCGTCGCCTCGTCCACCAGGCTGGGTGGCAGCAGCCCACAGTCGCCGTAGAAGCGCAGGGCGCTGGCGGTCAGGCCGCTGGCCCGCGCCATCGCGCCGATCGTCAGAAGGTCGTGATCCCTGCTCTGTCCGTGTATGTCGCGCTCTGTCACGCGGCCATCATGAAGCTTCGACGAAGGTGAAGGTCAAGCTCGCGCGCTCGGGTGCGAGCTCAGCCCCGTCCTTCGTGCCTGCGCAGCCCTCCGGCGGCGGTGACCATTGTCAGGAGTTGTAGACGGTGCGCGGCACGACGACCGCGTTCATCCCACCTTCCGGATTCGCGGCTGTGGCCTCGTCGGACGCAGGGGTGGCGGTAAGGAAGTACACCTGCTGCTCGAGCTGATCCAGGGTGGGTACTTCGCTGGTGATGGAGGAGGTGCCGAGGGTGCTCCACTTCTTCATCTATTTCACCTTTCGAGTGAGCGAAGTTACATCCGTCTTCGCCGAAAATAGACTGCTGGGGAGGATAGCTAGCCTAGCCTAAGGCGTAGGGCCAAGACTTATTTAAATAGTCTCGGTCCCGCGCCGGGGAGGTTCCGGGGCGCGAGAGCGGCGAAAGGTGGAGTGGGTGTCGTCAGTGCGTGAGCGGCGCGATGCGCGGCGACTTGCTGGTCAGCCGCAACGTGACACCGCAATCACCCGCGGCGGCGTCCGGACGCACTTCGACGTCGTACTGCGAGGCCAGGGTGGGCGAATGACGTTGCAGCGAACGCTCGATCATGCCCTGCTGGACACCGGCGACCACCTCGGGCAGATCGCGCGCGATACGCCGCAACGGGCAGTTGCACACGCTGATCTCGTGCCCGCCGAAACTCGACAAGGTCTGCGACACCTGGAAACCTAAGCGGGTGAGCGTGGTCGTCACCACCGTGACCGGATCGGGCAGGTCCGTCTCCGCGGCGCCGATGCCGGTCAGGCTGTCGGCCCACAAACGCCCGGCCGCCACGGCTTTCGCGTGTCGCTCGGCCGGAGTGTCCCCGAGTTGGGCGAGCAGGGCGGCCAGGACCGGGGCGGCCGGGTCGGCGCCGACGGCGACATAGCCCTTGCGCGGCCTGCCCACGGTCTCCGACGGCAGCCAGGTGCCCTCCACCAGCCCGGCGTCGATCAGGGCGTTGAGATGGAAGCGCGCCGTGGTGATGTGAATGCCCAAGGTACGGGCGATGACCGGCGCGTCCAGCGGCTCCAGGGAGTCGCGTACGAGCGCGAGGACCTTGTCCCGCTGCCGTGGTGCGGCGGCCATCGTGTTCCTCTCCCGCCACGCCCGGCGCCGACTCCCTCCGGGGCCTCCCGGACGACAACATTCCCGACAGATTGTAGGACCGTCCCCGCGACGGCCGAACCGACAGGAAGCGCATCATGACCACACCCCTGCCCTTCGACAAGCGCGATTCCGCGCACTTGCCCGGTCATTGGCTCCTGGCTCGCCTCGGCAAGCGGGTGCTGCGCCCGGGCGGCGCCGAGATGACCGAGAACATGCTCGACGCGGCGAAGCTGACCGGCGCCGACGTGGTGGAGCTCGCCCCCGGTCTCGGCAAGACGGCCACCTCCATCCTGCGCCGCAACCCGGCCAGCTACCGGGGTGTGGAGGCCGATGCCGACGCCGCCGCGCTCAGCGCCGCCGCGGTCGGTACCGCGGGCGTGGTCACCAGCGGTGACGCCGCCGACACCGGTCTGGAGCCCGAGTCCGCCGATGCGGTCGTCGGCGAGGCGATGCTGACCATGCAGACCGACACGCACAAATCGGCCATCATCGCCGAGGCGTTCCGGGTGCTGCGCCCCGGCGGTCGCTACGCCATCCACGAGCTGTCGCTGACACCGGACGATCTGCCCGAAGGGACCAAGACAGAGCTGCGCAAGGCGCTGGCCCGCTCCATCAAGGTCAACGCCCGCCCGCTCACCGCCGCCGAATGGCGCGACATCCTGGAGCGGGGCGGCTTCGAGATCGAGCACGTCGGCTACGCGCCGATGGCCCTGCTGCAGCCGCGTCGGGTGCTCGCCGACGAGGGCGTTCTCGGCACGGCGCGCATCGTCGGTAATGTCCTGCGCGACAAGCCGGCCCGCGCGCGGGTGCTGGCCATGCGCTCCACCTTCAACGCCCACAGGCGCGAACTGCGCGCCATCTCCGTCATCGCGAGGAAGCCGAAGGCATGACCGAACAGACCGCTCCCCAGACCGCTCCCCAGACACCCGCGGCCACCGGCACCACCGAGTTCGTGCCCGGCGACGGCCCCGGCCCCAGTGCCCGCAGGCTGCTCGCCGGACCCGGACTGACCCTGGTGGGCTTCAGCTTCCGCACCGGCCAGGTGCTCGACGAGCACAAGGCCCCCGGCCCGATCCTGGTCAGCTGCGTCAGCGGCCGTATCGATCTGGAGATCACCGGCGGCGAGACGCCGGGCGCGCACCGGCTCGATCCCGGTTCGACGGTGTACATCACCGGCGGCGATCCGCATCGGCTCACCGCGCTGGAGGACTCCGTCGTCCACGTGACGCTGCACCGCAACCTCTGACGAGGTGCCGCACCGGATCCGTTCGGCGCGCCTCGATGTGCGCCGGTACCGGATCTGTTGCTCGCACGATGCGGCGGTTGCGCTCCGTCCCACCGTCCGGCGATCGCGCGGCTGACCGCAGCAGATCACCGTCACAGGCGAGTCGTCGCGCGGTGTGTCGGCGACTCGCCGGCCGGTGCGGCGGCCCGGCCGATCGGAGTGTGCTGATCCGGTGGCCCGGCCGGGCGCGGTCAGGACCGGTGGGTCGGGCCGTGCGGTTCGGCGCAGTGGGTGTCGGCCGGACAGTCCGCGGCGTGGTCGATCTGCAGGGTGGTGTGCGCGAGTTCGAAATCGGCCAGCAGGGTGGTCTCGATCCGTTTGCGCACGGCATGGCAGTCGGCGGCGTCCTCGACCAGGACGTGCGCCGACAACGACGGCTCGCCGGAGGTTATCGTCCACACGTGCAGATCGTGGACCTCGGTGACCTGCGGTATCGCGCAAATCCGCGCGCCGATGTCGTCGGGGTCGAGATGAGCGGGCGCGGCCTCCAGGAAGATGCGACCCGACTCGCGTACCAGGGACCAGCCCGCCTTGATCATCAGCGCCGCGACCACCAGCGCCGCGATGGCGTCGGCGCGCGGATAGCCCGCGAGCCAGACCACCGCGCCCGCCACCGCCGTGCCGATGAAGGCGTACATGTCGTTGAGGATGTGCTGGAAGGCGCCCTCGACATTGAGGCTCGTGCGGTTGGCGTGGCTGATGCACCAGGCGGCCGCGATATTGACCACGATGCCGGCCACGGCGGTGATCAGCACCAGTGGCCCGGCCACCTCCGGCGGATCGATCAGCCGATGGATGCCCTCGAAGACGAAGAACGCCGCCAGCAACAGCAGGGTGACGCCGTTGGCCTGCGCGGAGAGGATCTCGGCGCGTTTGTAGCCGTAGGTGTACTTGCCCGCGGCCGGGCGGCGGGCGAGCCGGATGGCCACCAGTGCCAGCACGATCGCGGCGGCATCGGTGAGCATGTGCGCGGCGTCGGTGATCAGCGCCAGTGACTGCGCGAGCAGGCCGACGACCACTTCGATCGTCATGAAACCGCCGATCAGCGCCAGTGCGACCCCGAGCCGGCGCGGATCGGAGTCGGCGCCCACACCGTGATCGTGCGCGTGTCCATTACCGTGCGCGTGTCCCTTGTCGTGCGCGTGCCGACGGACGTACCCTCCCTGTCGGTCGTGGTCCACGTCGTGGTCCCGGTGTCGATCGTCTCGGCCGTCACGGTGGGCGTCACTGTCGCGAGCGATATCCGGACCATGATCGTGGGCGGGATACTCGTCGTGATCGTGATCGTGATCGTGATCGTGACCGTGATCGTGACCGTGATCGTGATCGTGATCGTGACCGTGATCGTGACCGTGATCGTGACCGTGACCGGAGCCGGGCGCGTGATGCCCGTCCCGGCCCGTGGTCGCCGCCGGCTCCCGTATGGAACCGCACTGCTCTCCCATGCCGCGCTCGTCCTTTCCCTCGATCCGGTCTCCGGCCCGTGACGACCGGCTCACCGAGAGCCGGTGCGGCGAGGATCGACCGGCCCGATCGCTCACCCAGGGCAGCCTAACGTGTTTTGATGCGCATGTCTGCATCTGTCCTCCCGTACCCGCCATTAGCTGGGATTTTGCTCCTGATGTGGAGCGGCGATGATCATCGCGGGGGGCTACCATGCGTGGGCATCGCCGGGTGTGGACCACCCGGGTGCGGATCGTCCGAAGCTCGGGTGATTCGCTCGTGGCAAGAGGGGATTCGATGGACAGGCCGTCCTGGGCGCCCGAGGGCGTCGACATGCACCAGGTCAGCCCGGCGCGGATGTACGACGCGCTCTTGGGTGGCTCGCACAATTTCGAGATCGACCGGATGGCGGCCGAGATGGGCAAGAAGCTGGTGCCCGACCTGCCGCGCCTGGCGCTGAGCAATCGCGCGTTTCTCCGGCGCTCGGTGCGCTACCTGGTGGAGGCGGGGATCACTCAGTTCATCGACATCGGCTCCGGCATCCCCACTGTCGGCAATGTGCACGAGGTCGCCCAGGGGGTCGACCCCTCGGTGCGGGTGCTCTACATCGATATCGATCCGGTCGCCGTCGCGCAGTCGCGCTCGTTGCTCAGCGGAAACGACAATGCCGGGGCGATCGAGGCGGACCTGCGCAAGCCCGCCGAGCTGATGGCGCGGGTACGCGAATCCGGTCTGATCGACCTCGATCGTCCGGTGGGCGTGCTGCTGATCGCCGTGCTGCATCTGCTGGCCGACGCCGACGAACCGGTGGACAAGGTCGGCCGGCTCTACGATTCGGTGGCCGAGGGCTCCTACGTCGCGATCTCCCACCTGACATCGGAATTGCGGCCCGATGACGCCGCCGTGCTCGGCGCGAGCGCCGGCAACTCCAGCAAGGTCGGCATCCACTTCCGTCCCGCGGCCCGGATCGTCGGTATGTTCGACAGGTGGGTGCCGGTGGAACCAGGGGTCGTCGAACCGTCCATGTGGCGACCGGAATCCGAACGCGATCGGCACGAGGAGCCGGGACGCTCACTCGCCCTGGCCGGCGTCGGTCGCAAGGTGTGACCCGGGCGCGGCAGCGGAGGGGGTGACGGTCGGTGGGAGCGCGCGAGCTGGCGGCGCGGTGGGCCGATGCCCTGGACGGTGTCGTCGCCCCCGCCCTCACCCGCCGCGAGATCGAGACGCTGCTGACCGAGCTGACCGAGACCCTGATCGCGGCGATCCGTGGTGATCGGGAACCGGACGTCGCTTACGCGGTGGCCGCTCGGCTGGTCGCCGCCAACTATCGTGACCCGCTCGCCGTCAGCCGCACGGTGCGCGTCGTCTGCACCGACATGGCCGAGGCATGCTGCGCGCGCACCGATCCGGCATTCGAGCGCTGCCGCGATCGCGCGGTCGCCGTGGCCGCCGAATTCGGCGCGGGATTCACCGGCGCACTGCGCGGTGTCGCGCTGGTCGAGCAGGAGACCACGCTCGGCGCGGCGCTGGCGACCGCCCGCGAAGCCGAGGCCAGGCGCCAGTTGTCCGAAGCCCGCTTCGAGGCGGTGTTCGCGGGCGCCTCGGTCGGCATCGGCACCGTCGACGTCCGGGGCCGGGTTCTCGAAGTGAATGCCGCCTTCGCCGAAATGCTCGGTCTGCCACAGGAATCCATGCCCGGCCGCTCGGTGGCCGAACTGCTCGGGCCGGTCAACATCGGCCTCGCCTACGGCCAGATGCAGCGGATGGTCAGCGGCGAGATCGACCGGTTCCGGTTGGAGACCGAGCATATCCGCCCGGACGGTGATGTGTCGTTCATCGACCTGTCCATGTCGGCGGTACGGGATGCGTACGGGCAGATGCGATTCCTCATCGGCGTGGCCGTCGACGTGACCGAACGCAAACAGCTGGCCGACCGACTCTGGCACGATGCCCATCACGACAGCCTCACCGGCCTGCCCAACCGGACGCTGTTCTTCGACCGGCTCGCCGAGGCGCAGGCGCCGATCGGATTGTGCTATGTCGATCTGGACGGGTTCAAGGAGATCAACGACCGGTGGGGGCACGCCGTCGGAGACACCGTGCTGCGCGAGGTCGGCGAGCGGTTGCGCGATGCCGTTCGCGCCGACGAACTACCCGCGCGCGTCGGCGGCGACGAATTCGTCGTGCTCGTCGAACGCTGCGTCGGATGCGCTCAGCTGGACGCGCTCATCGGACGGCTGCACGAGGCGCTGATCGAGCCGATCGAGGTGGTGGATCAGGGGGTGCGGGTCGGCGCGAGCATCGGGTCGGCGTTCGTGCGGGAACGGCCGGAAGCGGTCGACCAACTCCTGCGCGCCGCCGACGCCGCGATGTACCGGGACAAGAACAGCGCGTCGCAGCGTGACGGCGCCGAGGAATACCGGCCCGGAGCGGCGGAACGGACCTGAGCCCTTCCCGCGCCCGAGCCGCTCAGTTCCAGGCCAGGGCCTCGCCGCGGCGGAAGTCGGGATGCTCCTCGGCGCGGATCCACCGGCCCCAGGTGGTCTGGCCCTCGTCGTCGCGCCGGATCGGGCTGATCCAGGCGCGCCTGCCCGTGCCCTGCGGTCCGTGCGGCATCAGCGGAACCTGCCGGGCGACGAGGTAGCAGTCGTCGACGGCACCGGCCCTGGGCAGGTATTCGCACAATTGCTCGGCGGCGTCGCCCAGATTCGCCGAGGCCACCACGCCGGGACGCGGACTCGGTCCGTCGGCCTCGACCACCACGGCCGACACCGTCCACATGCTGTTGCCCGGGAGCCGGTGCGCGGGGCCCTCCGGTTCGAGGGTTGTGGTGTCGGGGGTGGTGGTATCGGGGGCCGAAGCACTCTCGATCATCGCGCACCTCCGGTGGGACGCGGGCCGACGCGATGCCCGGTCGATTGGATCATCTTGCCTCCCAACGTAATCAGATGAGCAGGGCGGTCGTTCGATGGGGATGTCGCAGTTGTGACGTCGGTCGCGCCTTTCGATGAATTGAAAGGAGAACCGACCTGCAAATGAGTGTATAGCCGATGGCTACCTATTGCGATGGAATCTTCCCCGCCGTATCTCGACTCGCCGGAATGCGACTCGCCGGAATCGCTCAGCTCAGGCGTTCGGCCACCGAGGGCAGGCGTTCGATCATCGCGATCGTGAAATCACCGACCAGATCGATCAAACCCTGCCGGTCGACGTCGAGGCCGCCGTCGAGCCACACCAGCACCAGTTCCGCGGCGCCACCGGTGATCAGCTGCGATGTGGCCGCCACGGCGGTGTCATGCCCCTCGGGGATGTCCAGGATGACCCGGGTCTGCTCGATGATGGTCGCGGCCACCGTGCGCATGCTGGCGAAGCGTGACCGCATGAGCGCCTCGTTGCCGAAGGCTTGGGCGAACACGATATTGGCCCGCCGCGGGTCGTCGATGAGCTCGCCGATGAGCGCGCCCACCCCCGCCCTGATCCGCTCGGCGGGCGGCCCGGAACAGGCGGCGACGGCAGCGCGGGCCCGGTCGAGGGCGGAGGTCTGCAGCTCCAGCAGCAAGGTGACGGCCAGCGCGTCGAGGTCGGGGAATGCCTCGTAGAAGAAGCGCGGGCCGACTTTCGCCTGCTCGCAGACCCCGCGCACGGTCAGCGCCGACAAGCTCTGGGTGCCGACGATCTCCAGTGCGGCGTCCAACAGGCGGCGGCGGCGATCTTCGCGACGTTCCTCGGTCGAGGCTCCGCGATACGTGCCCGAGGATGCGCGCGTCATCCGCACAGCTTTTCACAGCGCAAATGAGGAAACAACCGTGTACGGAAACGCTTGTTTCCGATATGGTCGAGATCACTCGCAGCGTCGCGAAGGGAATTCGGCCATGAGTCTGCTCCTGCCTCACAAGCTCCAACCCAACAGAACCAGCACGGTCTCCGACACAGCCCGGCATCTGCGCACGAAGCTGTCCTGGCGGGTGCAGCGTGCCGGCGTGCGGATGATGAAGCGCTACAAGCCGCACATGACTCCGCTCGCCGAGCCGCCGGCGGGCAGCGGCCTGAAACCGACACTGGGCGACTATGGTCCACCGGGCATCGGCTACACCCTGCACACCCTCGCCGATCCGATGACCTTCTCCCGAGAGCGGTTCGAACAGCTCGGCCCGGTCTCCTGGCTCGGCGTGCTCGGGCGCGCGGTGGTCACCATCAACGGCCCCGAGGCCTTCGAGGAAGTGCTGCTCGATCGCAACAAGGTCTTCTCCGCCCAACGCGGCTGGGAATGGCTGATCGGCCCGTTCTTCCACGGTGGCGTGCTGCTGCGCGACTTCGACGACCACATGTTCCACCGCCGGATCCTGCAGCAGGCTTTCACCCGGCCCCGCCTGATCGGCTATCAGGAACTGACCAGCCCGCTGCTGCGCCGCGGCATCGCCGCCTGGCAGCCCTCGCCGGAATTCCACCTGCACACCGCGGTCAAGCAACTGCTGTTGCACCAGGCGACCGAGGTCTTCGTCGGCGCGAAACTGGGCCCGGAGAGCGTGGCACTGGCACACGCCTTCGACGACGCGGTGCACGGCGGCACCGCGATGGTGCGCGCCAATGTGCCCGGTGGGGTGTGGGCGCGCGGGCTGCGCGGGCGGCGCAAGCTCGAGGAGTACTTCCGCAGCGAGATCGAGGTCAAGCGCGCGGGCGACGGGGCCGATCTGTTCAGCGTGCTGAGCAAGGCGACCACCGACGAGGGCCACACCTTCACCGACGAAGAAGTCGTCCAGCACATGATCTTCGTGATGCTGGCCGCCCACGACACCAGCACCATCGCGACCTGCATGCTCGTCTACGAACTGGGCAGGCATCCGCAGTGGCAGGAGCGGCTGCGCGAGGAGGCCCGCGCACTGGGCAAGGACTCGCTCGGCTACGAGGATCTGGACTCGATGCCGTTGCTGGACATGGCTTTCAAGGAGGCGCTGCGGATGTACGCGCCGGTCGCTCAGCAGGCCCGCGAGACCATCGCCGACACCGACATCTGCGGGCACTACGTGCCCAAGGGCACGCTGGTCATGTGCGGTCCGTACATGATGATGCGCATGGCGAAATACTGGAGCGATCCCGACGAATTCGATCCCGAGCGGTTCTCCCCGCAGCGGCGCGAGGACAAGTCGCATCGCTTCGCCTGGTCGCCCTTCGGCGGCGGCGCGCACAAGTGCATCGGGCTGTACTTCGGTGGGATGACGGTCAAGGCGGTGCTGCACCAGATGCTGCTGAACTACCGCTGGTCGGTGCGCCCCGGCTACGAACCGCTGCTGGTGGCCGGTACCGGCCCGACGCCCGCCGACGGCCTGCCCATCGAACTGGAACGGATCAGCCGATGAAATTGATCGCCGACAGGAACCGTTGCGAGGGACACGGCATGTGCGAGGCGCTGGCGCCGGAGCTGTTCCGCGTCGGCGACGACGGCATCGTCACCCTCCTGCGCGACACCGTCACCGAGGCCGATCGCGACATCGTCGAACTCGCGGTCGACAGCTGCCCGGTACAGGCGCTGAGCCTGGACCGCGGCCAGGACCGATCACCCTCGGCGGAATTCGAGTAGTCGGCTACTCGGGTCGCCCGCCCGCCCCGGTTTCATGATCATCTCCGGAATCCGGACGCGAGAAGGGGATCAGGGGATGTCCGAGGAGAACGGGTTGTTGTCGCAGGCGCCGAGCAGTGAGCCGCCGCTGCGAGGTGAACTGCCGGTCACACGGCACCGCGGCCGCGGCGCGCACGTCGTGGGCGGTGGGCGGGGAGACCGCCGTATGCACGGCGAGGGCCGGGTACCCGGGGACGGCCGTACACGTGATGATGACCGGGTGAACGTCGAGAGCGGCGGCCACGCCGGCGCCGATGCGAACGCCGACATCGATGTGCATATCGGCGGTGGTGGACAGGTCGGCGGTGGTGGACAGGTCGGAGACAGTCGCGACGCCGACGGGTGTGGCGGCCGCGCCGACGCCGGTGGGCATGCGCGCGGCGGTGATCCCGGCGCCTTCCGGCGGCTGGGCCGGGCAGGCGGGCGCTCGGCGGGCGCGGGCGTCCGGCTGGCCGTACGCGCCTCGCACGCCGCCGAACGCGCCGAGGTGACCACCGACGTCCATCGATTTGCCGACCGTTCGCTGCGGGCGGTGCTCGAGGTGCTGGACCGGCGCAGACAGGTGGAGCAATTGGCCGGGATCGCCGATCCGCTGGTGCTGGCCGCCGTGCGCACCCTGGTGAGCACGGGCCCGGCGCCCGAACGCGCGCTCGGCACGGCCGTGCTGGCCCGAGTCGATGTGCGGCTGGTCGCCGCCGACACCGCGGAGTTGTGTGCGGGCTACCACCGGGGCGACAGGCGGTTCGCGCTGGCCGCCCGAGCCGTGCGCAGGCGCGCCTCCGGCTGGCGGCTGACGGCGTTGCGCGTGCGCTGAGTGAGTGCCGTCGCCGCGAGTGACGTGTGTGACCTGAACCGCGCGCGAACTGCGGACACACCTCCCCAAACGACCGCGGGCCGGTCCCGTCGCCACTACTTTGGAGTAGGTGCGGCGAAGTCCGGGAGTGATCGAGTCGATCACGGTGTGGTTGTCCGCCGTGATGGGTTGCCTGGCGCTGTCCACGCCGATCTCGCTGGCCTGGGCCGAGGGCGCGGCGTCGCTGGAGATGGAGCTGCTGATGCAGAGCCTGCCCAGGGCGACTGCTGTGGGTGGCCTGGCGGCGATCATCACGGTGGGCTTCGCGACGACGACCGGTTCCACCCGGATCGCCTGGTTGATCACGTTCGGCGGCAGCCTCATTCTGTTAGCCAATCATGTGCTGTGGCTGGGCTTCTCCGGCTTCGCGCCGCTCACCACGCTGAACTACGTGGATTGCATGGCCGGCGGCGTGATGCTCGGCGGCGTCCTCGCCGCCGTCCAGCACCGCAGATCGCTCATGCTGGTGGCCGCCCTCGGCGGCATGGTCGCCATCATGCTCAGCGATCTCAGCGTCTCGGGCGCGGAGTTCTCCGGTGTCGCGGGCGACTCTCCACTCGGCTGGTTCCTGACCGAATCCATCCCGGTGGCTCTCATAGCACCGACCGCCGCGCTGACCGTGTGGTGTGCGATTCGGCGCGGAAGACCGCGACCCGAGGATTCGGACGTCTCGGTCGAACTGCCGTTGCGGCCGATACTCGCCATGCTGGTGCTCACCGCGAGCAGGGTCATCGGTTCCTCATGGCTGATCCGGGACGGCTCCGCCCCCTTCGACGCGCTGCCCGTCGCCCTGATCACCGTGGTCGCTGCCTTGTGCACCGCCCTGCTGCTGCCGCGCCGCGAAGGCGAGATGGTGCTTGCCATGGTCGCGGTGGCCGCCGCGGGTGGGGCGGTCTTTCTGGTGCCGCTGACCAGTTGGATGGTGCCCCTGCTGCTCGCCGCCGGGGTGGCGGGCCTCGTGCTCGGCGTCCACCGGCCGATGCCGCTGGCCGCGATCTTCGGTTCGATCGGGTTGGCCCTGTTCGCGTTGCTGACGGTGGACGCGAACGGTCCCGGCGCCCCCGCGACGGTGAGCGGATGTCTGGTGCTGACCCTGCTGGTCGGTTACAGCCTGGCCTCCACATTGCCTCGCAACGGTGCCGCTGCGCTGATGCTCGGACTGGTCGTGCTCTGTCTGCCCGGACCGACGGTCGCCGTGCGTGCCCGGATCTTCGGTATCGGCTTCGCCCTGCCCCGCAGTTGGCAGGCGCCGGGAGAGGACGCCACCTCCGAGGTACTGCTGTTCGCGTTGACCGGCATCGTCGCCATGATCATCGCGATCGGGTGCGCGCTCGCCCTGCTGGTGTTGCGCCGAATCCGCCCTGCGCCGCCGACGACCGCCGATCGCGTCGACGCAGCAGCAGTCGTCGAGGAAGGGAAGGACCGGCGCATCCTCGAGCAGCGTTAATGTCGCGGGTATGCGCCTTCACGTGGGATGTGCGATGTGGACCCATCCGTCCTGGCAGGATCGGCAGTTGCCGCCCTCGGAGCGGTTGCGCTGGTACGCCGGGCACTGCAACGCGGTCGAGGGCAACACCACGTTCTACGCCACACCCTCGCCCGCCACGGTGCGTTCCTGGGCCGAACAGACCGATCCGGAGTTCCGGTTCGCCGCCAAGCTACCCAAGTCGATCACCCACGAGCACAGGCTCTTCGACGCCGATGCCGAACTGAGTGCCTTCCTGGACGCGATGGCCCCGCTCGGCGAGCGCCTGCACACCCTGTGGGTGCAGCTACCCGGCTCGTTCGGGCCCGGCGATCTCGGCGCACTGGCCCGATTCCTGCCGACCCTGCCCGCGCGGGCCCGTCGCACCGTGGAGGTCCGCCACCGGGCGTTCTACGACGACCAGCGGGCCGCCGCCGCGCTGGAAAGGGTGCTCGACCGGGCGGGCGCGGAGTGGACCACCTTCGACACCTCGGTCCTGTTCTCGGCCCCTGCCTCCAGTCCCGCCGAACTGGAGGCCCGATCGAAGAAGCCGCGGCTGCCGCGGCGCACCCGCGCGCTGACCGCCGACCCGATGGTGCGTTACCACGGCCGTGACGACGAGGAGACGACCGTGGCGGGCTGGCAGCCGTGGCTGCCCGTCGTCGCGGAGTGGCTGCGCGCCGGCCGCACCCCGACGGTGTTCGTGCACACTCCCGACAACGCCTCGTCGCTGCGATTGGCACGGCGCTTCCACGACGAGGTACGCGCGCTGGTCCCCGAACTCGACCCGCTGCCCGATCCGAGCGCGCACGAGCCGATGACCCTGTTCTGACGCCCGTTCCCTGTCCGGCTAGTCCAACCCGAGCACCGCTGTGGTGAACGCGATGAACAGCGGCGCCGAGGCGGGCACGGCCTGGGCGCCCTCGGTCAGCATGACGCGGCGGGTGCGCTCGCTGATCGCGTCCGGGATCAGCGCGATCAGTTCGGAGGAGACCGGCGGCACCAACGGATCGGCGGCTCTGGCCCTGGCGTGGAAATGCCGGTACATCTCGGTGATCGGGTCCATCGCCAGCACCCGCACCGCTGTCGCGGCTCGCTCGACGCGGGCCGATTCGACGAGCACCATGCGGGCGAAACGCGGCTCCTCGGCGACCGCGTCGCAGAAGGTGGTGATGACGCAGGCGATCCGGACCCGGGGATCGGCGCCGTGGGGCAGCCGGGCCAGCGCCACGCGGACGCGCTGGGCGAGCACGGCGATGCCGGTGTGCACCGACTCGACGAAACAGTGCTCCTTGTTGGTGAAGTGCTCGTAGAAGGTACTGCGCGAGACCCGTGCGGCGGCCACGATGTCGCCGAGCGTCGTCGCGGGATAGCCCTTCTCGTCGACACATTCGACAAGTGCGGCGATCAGTCTGCCGCGCGGTGACGAGGGGGAGTCCGTGCGGACCGCCGCGCGACGATCGGCGAGTTCGCTGTCGTGCAACGACTCGCATCGAGTTGTCGAGGGGCGCATGAAAGCCTTTCTGTCGGAGGTCCGTGCGATACGGCGCGGGGAACGCCACCGGTGGCAACCGTGCTCGTGAGCGTTGCGCCGCCGCGCGCGGGTTCCGATTATGCGCGCCATCGCCTTTCCCGCCGCACGGCGGCCGCCCCGAACGGGCCGGATCGGGCCGTTCACCCGTCATTTTCGGGCCCGATGTGCAATGTTGTTACTGCGCAACGGTATTGACAGGGGAAGGTGCGTCGTTCATGGCGTCCTACGCGGTGGGGTCACGACGTGCGTCGCCGGGTGCCCGGCGCCCGGTCTGGCCGGGCATGATCACCCAGGGGGAGCCGCGGGCCGGACGTGCTCGCGGGGGCTCGCCCGGACACGGCAGTCTCGGGAAGCGACGGCGGCGCGGACGGCCGCCGCGACGGCGCCGCCCATGGCTGGTGACCGCTGTGGCGCTGGGTGTTTCGCTGTCGGCGGTGGCGGTGGTGCTCGCCTATGTGTCCACCGCACCCGGCCCGCGACAGTCCGCGACCGTGGCCGATCCGGTGCTCGGCGGCGGACCCGGCTGTGAACCGCTGCGCACCCCGCAGTTGGTGCGCGGCAACGGCACCGGCTCCGCGGCCAGCGGCCCCGACGCCGTGCTCGCCTTCCAGTACGCCTACTACGTGACCCGCTCCGGCGCGCAGGCCCGCGCGATCACCACCCGCGACGCGGTCGTCTCGACCGCCGAGGTCATCGACGCGGGCATCGCCTCGGTGCCGCCGGACACCCGGCACTGCGTGCTCATCTCCCCGTTGCCCGACGGCCGGTTCGATGTGGTGCTGACCGAAGTCCGCCCCGACGGCGCGGTCAAGACCTATCGCCAGTTCGTCACGGTGGTCGAACGCGCCGACGGAGTGCTCATCACCCGGATCGGCCCGCCGGACCGGTAGGTCCCGGGAACGGCCGGCCCGGCCCCTCCGTCGGCTCGGCTCGGCTCGGCTCGATGCCGCCGTCGGCTGGTGGATTCGGTCATGCTCGATGCCGTACGCAGCGGATGCGCGCCCGCCGGTGGAATCGGTGTGGCGATGCCCTCTGGACTCTCCTCCTTCGGGACCGATTCTGATACATTCTTGTATCCGATACATTTATGTATCGGAAGCGGGTCCCCACCGGGGACGCTCGCCGCCCCGGCGGCGGTCGGGTACCGGGCTACAGCGCGTTCTCGGGCACTGGGCGATTCGGATGGAGCGACAGAGCGGACGGCGGTGAACCCGCCGCGAGGAGGAACGGTGACGGCGGCAGCGCAGGCCGGGCGAGCACAGGCGGGTGACCCGCCTCGGGCGTCCGCGCGACAACCGCGGGCTCGGACCGGCACGGCCGCCGGGGCCAAGCCGCCGAGCCGGCGACGCGTACGCACCCGCGACCGGCTGCTCGCCGCGGCCTACGAGGTCTTCGCCGAAGAAGGGTTCGGACGCGCGACCGTGGAGCGGGTATGCGATCGGGCCGGGTTCACCCGCGGCGCGTTCTATTCGAACTTCACCTCCCTCGACGAGTTGTTCCTGGCCATGTGGGAGCAGCGCTCGGGCGCCATGCTGGACAACCTGCGCGCCGCGCTCGGGGCCCTCACCTCGGAAGGTCCCGATGCGCCGGGGCACGATGATGTACCCACCTCCGGTGTCACCGGTAACGCGGAGGTACGCGCGGCCGTCGCCCGCCTGCTGGAGGTGGTGCCGCTGGAGGAAGCCTGGTTCCGGATCACCGCCGAGTTCACCGCGCACGCGCTGCGCACTCCCGATCTGCGCCGGGTGATGGCCGAGCGGGAGGAAGCCATCGTGGCCGCCCTGACGCCGACCGTCGTGGCCGCGCTGCGCCGGGCGGGGCGCACCGTCGCCGATCCGGCCGCGCTCGGCCAGGCGCTGATCGCCGTGCACGACGGCACGGCCACCCAGGTGCTGATGGAGCCGGGCAACCGGACGGTCCTCGGTCGGCGTGCCGACCTGTTCTGCCACGTCGTGCTGGCCTACAGCACGCCAATCGAAGGATGACGATGAGCAATAGCGAATTCGCGCGCGAGAGCACCGATCGCGACGACCAGGTGATCGTGGTCGGCGCGGGCCTGGCCGGTCTGGTCGCGGCCCACGAACTGGCGCTGGCCGGTAAGCGGGTGCACCTGATCGACCAGGAGAACCGCAACAACCTGGGTGGTCAGGCGTTCTGGTCGCTGGGCGGGCTGTTCATGGTCGACACCCCCGAGCAGCGCAGGCTCGGCATCAAGGACTCCTACGAACTGGCCTGGCAGGACTGGCAGGGTTCGGCGGGTTTCGACCGCGACGACGAGGATCACTGGGCGCGTCGCTGGGCGCAGGCCTATGTGCGCTTCGCCGCCACCGAGAAGCGGGACTACCTGCGACAGCTCGGCCTGCGGGTGACCCCGTTGGTCGGCTGGGCCGAACGCGGCGGAGCCGCCGCCGACGGCCACGGCAACTCCGTGCCGCGTTTCCACCTCACCTGGGGCACCGGCCCGGAGGTGGTGCGCGTGTTCGCCGAACCGGTCCTCGCCGCGGAGAAACGCGGACTGGTTCGGTTCAGCTTCCGCCACCGCGTGGACGAGCTGATCGTCGAGAACGACGCGGTGGTCGGTGTGCGCGGCAGCGTCCTGGAGGACACCGATCTCGAGCGTGGCAAGGCCTCCTCGCGAACGGTGGTGGGGGAGTTCGAGTTCCGTGCGAAGGCCGTCGTGGTCACCTCCGGTGGCATCGGCCACAATCACGAGCTGATCAGGCAGAACTGGCCCGTCGAGCGGCTGGGACCGTGCCCGCGGACCATGATCTCCGGGGTGCCCGCGCATGTGGACGGGCGGATGCTCGCGATCTCGGAGGCCGCGGGCGGGGCGATCGTCAATCGCGACCGCATGTGGCACTACACCGAGGGCATCCACAACTGGGATCCGATCTGGCCCGACCACGCGATCCGCATCATCCCCGGACCCTCGTCGCTGTGGTTCGACGCGAACGGGAAGCGGTTGCCCGCACCGTGTTTCCCCGGCTTCGACACCAACGCGACGATGAAGGCGATCCTGGCCACGGGCTACGACTACTCGTGGTTCGTGCTCACCCAGTCGATCATCGAGAAGGAGTTCGCGCTCTCGGGTTCGGAGCAGAATCCCGACATCACCGGCAAGGACATCAAGCTCACTCTCGCCAGTCGGGTGGCCAAGGGCGCGCCGGGCCCGGTGGAGGCCTTCAAGAAGCACGGCGTGGACTTCGTGGTGGCCGACACGCTGGCCGAACTGGTCGAGGGGATGAACAAGATCACGCGGGGCCCGCAGCTGGATCTCGCGGATCTGGAGCGGCAGATCGTGGCGCGTGATCGCGAACTGGACAACAAGTTCGGCAAGGACGCTCAGCTGATGGCGATCACCAATGCGCGCCAGTCCTTCGCCGACAAGGCGGGGCGGGTCGCCAAGCCGCACCGCATCCTCGATCCGAAGGCGGGCCCGCTGATCGCGGTGCGCTTGAACATTCTCACCCGCAAGACCCTCGGCGGCCTGCAGACCACCTTGGACTCGCAGGTCGTGCGCCCCGACGGTACGCCGCTGCCCGGCCTGTACGCCGCGGGTGAGGTCGCCGGGTTCGGCGGCGGTGGCCTGCACGGTTACAACGCGCTGGAGGGCACCTTCCTCGGCGGCTGCATCTTCTCGGGCCGCTCGGCCGGGCGGGCACTGGCGAAGTCGTTGTCCTGAGCCCGATTTCGGGCCGGAGCCCGGGCAGCCACGAGGTTGCCGAGATGTCCGCAGTGGGGCGGGGTCTGGCCGGGCATCTGTTCGGTGCCCGCGGCCGTATCGGGGTGACGCGCGCTGCGCGGATGATCCGGCCGCTGTCGCGATGGTCGCGAAAACCTGGGAAGCTCAGTGCAAACGAGGATGCCGCCGGGAGGGGGAGCCCGGCGGCATCGACTCGGAGATGCGCGACTCGCAGGGGGTTCGAGCCGCACGGTGATCGGCTTCAGGGAGGGCCGACCCGATTGCCGATCGTACGCTGGGGCGGTGTGGCGCGCCGTTGCCCACGCGCGGACATCGCGGACAATCGCACGTCCGCCGGCACCTCATCAGGCGCTCGCGGCGGCCTTCTGCCGGTACATGGCGATGTCGGCGTCGTGCAGCACCTCGGTGAGCGAGCGCGGGTCGGCGGGACAGAGCCGGGTCGTCCCGATCGAGACTCTCAGCTCCAGCCGGTGGCGCGGCAGCCGGATCGGTTCGGCGACGACCGCGTGCAGGCGCTCGGTGACCGCGGCGGGATCGCGGCCCGGACCGCGCAGCAGGATCAGGAATTCGTCGCCGCCGAGCCGGCCGATGAGATCGCCGTCGGCCACCGCGCGACGCAGGCGGCGGGCGATGATCCGCAGCACCTCGTCGCCGGTCAGGTGTCCGAGGCGGTCGTTGACGGACTTGAATCGATCCAGGTCGACGAACAGCACCGCGGAGATCTCCTCGTGCGCGGGGTCGGCCAATGCGTGTTCGAGGCGGGCGAGAATGGTGGCGCGGTTCTTCAGGCCGGTGAGGTCGTCGTGGGTGGCCTGGTAACGCAGTTTGCGGTGGCGGTCGCGGTTGTCGGTGATGTCGGTGAACGAGGCCACCACCGCCGAATACGGATCGGCGGGATCGAGCGGGCGGCAGTTGCCCGCCAGCCAGCGCCTGCCCCGGTGGTGGCCTTCGATGCCGAAGACGAAACCGGTCGTCGGCTCCCCGGTGTGGACGGTGCGCACCATCGGATGGGCGGCGGGCGGCAGCGGCGCGCCGTCGGCGTCGACCATGCGCAATGACAGCGCCTGATAACTGCGGCCGACCAGGTCCGCGCCCTCACATCCCAGCAGGCGCAGCGCGGCCGGATTGATCGACTCGATGCACCCGTCCCTGGTCATCACCACGACGCCCTCCTCGAGCTGGGAGACCACCGCGGCGAAGTGCTGTTCCATCCGCCGCCGGGCCGCCTCGGCCGCGTGCTGGGCGCTGAGGTCGTGCAGCACCACCTGGTAAGCGTCGCGGCCCTGCCACACCGTGAGCACCGTGGCCGTCTCCACCGGGATCCGCGCGCCGTCGGGGCGGACCAGGGTGGCGGGTGTCCGGCGGTTCGGCCGGACCGCGGGGGCGGGCTCGGCGGGGGACAGGAAGTCCGACAGCGGCCGCCCCAGCACGTCGGAACCGGCGGCGAACAGCCGCATGCCCGCCGGGTTCAGGTACGCGATCGAACCTTCCTCGAGCACGCAGATGGCGTCGGGGGAGTGTTCGACGAGCGCGCAGTAGCGCTGCGCGAGTTGCGCCACGGCGGTGCCGCCGGGTGTCGCGGTGTCGGCGACGGTGATGTCTCGGGCCATGCGAATCCTGTTCGTCGTACGACGCGAATAGCACGGTGGAGCAGGCATCGCGACATCGGCTCGGCGAACAACCCACCCTGCGCCGAGGTTTCCGAGTACGAGATGCCGATACCGGAGAAGCGAGCAGTCGAGCAGTCAAAAAAGACTGAGTGGTATCGAAGATCGACAATAGCGAACGCCCGTGCCGACGGCAATCACCCCGCCCGGCCCGGTCACCCCGTCGCGCGGCCGACCTCGTAGCCGAGCAGGCGCTCGGCTTCTTCGATGCCGCCCTGGAGGTCGCCGACGGCGTTCATCTTCGACAGGTCCAGACCGATGGTGACCAGGGTGAGGGCGATCTCGGAGGACAGGCCGGTGATGATGACGCTCGCGCCCATGAGTCCGGAGGCGTCGACGGTCTGGACGAGGTGGTTGGCGACGGTGGAGTCGATGGTGGGCACGCCGGTGATGTCGATGACGACGACCTTGGCGCGGTTGGCGCGGATGGCGCGCAGGAGTTGCTCGGTGAGCTGGCGGGCGCGCTGGCTGTCGAGTACGCCGATGATGGGCAGGATGAGCAGCTGTTCGCGAACCTGCAGGACCGGGGTGGACAGCTCCCGGATGGCTTCCTGCTGCTGGCGGATGATCCGCTCGCGCTCCTGCACGAACGAGATGGCCACCATGCCCGCTACCCGGTTGGCGGCGGGCTCGTAGACGTTCAGAACGCGCTCGAGCAGGTCGAAATCGGACTGGTACTTCTCGAACAGCGAGCGGGCCAGCACGTCGCGCAGCAGCAGCACGATGCCGAGGATCTCCTCGGTCTGCACGCCGCGCACGATGATGCGTTCGGACAGATCGCGCGCGTAGTTGCCGAGCGCGCCGACCGAACCGGTCTCCAGCACGGTCATGTAGTTGTCGTAGACGGAGGTGACCTCGGTGAAGATCTCCTCGGGAGTCATGGCCGTCAGCAGCCGGGCCTCGGTGATGCGCCGGGCCCACTGCGCGCGCAGGGTGGTGCGGTTCTGCCGGAGGTGCTCGACCAGTTCCGAGAGCAGGCGTTCACCCGCCCCGTTCGCGCCCGGGTCCGCCCGGGTGGAGCTGAACAGTTCGGACAACGGGTACTCCATCGATCGAGACGCCGCATCGCATGCCGGACGCCGGGTCGGCCGCACGGGCCGTCGTGAGCGGCATCGTATACCGCTGTCCGCGTCGCTCGGACGGGTTTTCCGCAGTGTGCGGCACAATGATTCGGCAACCGTCCAGGTCGTATTCCGGGCGGTGGCGGCAGCGGTTAGCCTCGGGGTATGTGCCGAAACATCACCGCTCTGCGCGGGCTCGAACCGCCGGCCACACCGGAGGAGATCCAGGCCGCCGCGCTGCAGTACGTGCGCAAGGTCGGCGGCCTGAGCGCGGTGTCGGCGACCAGCCGGTCGGCCGTCGACGACGCCGTGGCCGAGATCGCCGCGGCGACCGCCCGCCTGCTCGAGCGCCTGCCGGAACGCAAGGCACCGCCCAAGACCGTGCCACCGTTGCGCCGCCCGGAAGTCCGCGCCCGCATCGCCGCTCACGAGGCCGCCCATGCGGCAGGCATCGAGCACACCCACGAACACGCCTGAACCGGCGCGCGTCCGAGCGGGGCGGTGTCAGAGCAGACCGCTGCGGCGGGCGGTGTCCAGAGCGCCGACCCGGGAATTGGCGCCGAGCTTGCCGTAGATACCGCGTAGATGCGTCTTGACGGTATTGATCGACACGCCGAGGTCGGCGGCGATCTGCCCGACGGTGCGCCCGGTCGGCAGCTGCTTGAGCACCACCAGTTCGGTATCGGTCAGCGCGGGCCGGAAGATGTCGCGGTGGGCGGCCGGGTTCGCCCTGATCCTGGCGACGAAAGCCTCGGCGCGCCCGAACCGCCCGGAATAGGCGTCGAGCAACGCGATCGCGCCGGGCACATCGAGGAAGGGCCGCACGATCTCGTCGTCGGCGGCCTCGTGCACCGCCCGTTCCAGGGTTTCCGCCCCCGCCCTCGGCCTGCCCAGCGCGAAATGGGCCACCGCGCATACCAGCCGGCTGGTCACCCGGCTGCTCGGCCGCAGCACGTCCGGTGCGCCCAGCAGAGGTTCGATCCCATCCAGCGCCTGGCGGGGCTTGTCCTCGGCGAGCGCGCAGGCCGCCCGCGCCAGCGTCACATCGGGCAGCTCACCCAGGCGTGACCTGGCCTTGTCGGTGAGCAGGCGGGCGGTGCGCGGCTCACGCATCCGCAGCAGCGCCCACACCACGTGCGGGACCAGAGCCGCGGTGTCGGCCGGGTGGGTGTCGCGATCGAGCAGGGCGAGCATGTCGCGATGCAGCGTGTCCACCGCCGCACCCGGCGCCGACCCGCTCGCCGCGCTCACACCGTGTGCGGGCGGCGTACCGAGACGAGCCAGCTGGCCGAGCAGGTGACCGTGTCCGCCGACCAGCGGGCTGTGCGCGCCGTCGCGATCGCGGTGCCAGGCCAGCGCGGCGCTCAGGTACGAGGGTTCCGGCGCCTCCCCACGCAGGTAGGCCGCGGCTGCGGAGATGGTCATGACCTGGGCGGCGTCGAAGGAGGCGAGCAGGTCGTGGTCGGCGGCCACCGCCAGTGCCCGTGCCGCCCTGCGGCGCATGGTGGTCGTCGATTCGGCCGCGGCGGCGGCCAGGGCCAGCCGGGCCGCGGTGCGCAGGGCCAGCCGGGGATGACAGGCGTGCTCTGCCAGCGCGGAGCCACGATGCAGCAGCTCCTCGCCCTCGGCGATCCGGCCGGCGAGCACGGCCGCGGTCGCCGCCTGGATGTCGGTGTAGCAGTCGATGTCCGGATTGCCGGTCGGGGCGGCCGCCGGAGTGAATGCGACGGGCGGGGCGCCGGTGCAGGCGGCCACATCGACGGCCAGCGCACCGATCAGTGCCTGCGTCCACGCCGCCGGGGCGAACGACGCGCGCCGCGCGCCGCGCTCGACGGCCAGATCCAGATAGGCTCCCGCGTCGGCCAGGTCGCCGTGCACGAGGGCGTCGAGCACCCGCAGGGCCCACAGGTACGGGTCGTCCATCAGGTCGACGGCCGCGCGGGTGAGCTCGTCGAACAGCGCGCGGCCGTCGCCGTCGAGCACCATCGTCAGGCCCGCGGTGACGACGAAATCCACCAGCTCGCGCCGGTCGCCCGCCGCGCTCAGATGGGGGAGTGCCTCAGGCAGATGCCCGGCGCCGTGCAACCAGTGCGCGGCCTGGGCGTGCAGTGCGGTGATGCGCGCGGAGCCGAGCCGGTCGGCCTCGGCGCGAAAGAGGGCGCGCAGCATCGGATGGTGCTGGATCCACACGTCGGTGCCACGTGCGGTGCGGTTCAGCGGGAATCCGATCCGGTCCAGTTCGTCCAGGTGGTGTCCGGCGCCGCCACCGGCGAGTTCGTCGGCGAGCTTCTCGGTGAACGCGGCGGGCACACCGGTGACGGTGAGGAACTCGCGCAGCGCGGGGGCGAGGTCGTCGAGCAGTTCGGCGGCCAGATATCCGGCGATCGGGTGCGGTGGACGGTCGAGCAGCGCGGGCGCGTCGAGTTCTTCCGGATACGCGGACAGGTGGACGGCGAGAATGCGCACCAGCGCTGTCCAGCCCCTGGTCAGCCCGGTCACCGTGGCCAGGCCCGCATCATCGAGACGTACCCCGTGCTCGCCGCAGAGCCGGGCGGATTCCCCCGCGGTGAAAGCGAGTTCGGCCGCCCCGAGGCGGTGCAGGCGGGCCCGTAGTTCGAGCAGGTGCCAGCGGATCGGCGGATCGTGGCGGGCGCAGACGATCACCGTCGTATCGGGCGGCGCGTCGAGCAGGAAGCGTTCGAACTCGGCGCTCGCCTCGGGGTCGGTCGACAGGTGTGCGTCATCGAGGACCAGAACCCCGCCGGAGGGCATGTCCGGCGGCGCGGCGGGCAGTTCGGCGGCGTCGGCCCAGCGGACGGCGAGATCGGGGCGGTGGGCGGCCCAATCGGCGACCAGCGTGGTTTTGCCCGTGCCCGCCGGCGCGCTGATCAGGAGTACGCCGCCGTTGCCCGCGGCGACGGCGGCATCGATGCTGTCGAACAGCAAAGGTCTGGCGATCGGTGTGAACGAGGGCGTCGGCCCCCTCGAATGTCCGGCCGGACCGGGGTGGTGCGAAGTGCTCACGGCGCCCTGCCTTTTCCGGTGCTCTCGTGCCAAAGCTTTCGTGCCATGCCGACTGTTCTGCAACGAGGCGTACAACGCGATTCACCACTACCACGCTCAGAGAGCAGAATTTACCGGAGCGATGCCCGCGAAGTTCGGACCGTCGAGTCTTGTTATTCAAATTTCACCGCTACGGTCTCCGGCCCGCAAGGGCTACAGCAATGATTCGGCAACGGTTCCATACCGGTCCTCATCGGCGCGTCCGAGTCCCGTCATGATCGAAAGTCATGATCGAAAGACGCCTCCGCGTGAATCCCAGCCTCGCGTGAACCCAGCAGCCCGGCGGGTCGAAGGTCCGATCGGGCAGAGAGGTCAGGTGCGTGATGAGTTCTGTGCGTTCGTCCCACTGGACGGGTCGTCTCGCCGCCGTGGCGGGCCTCGCCGCCACGGCCGCCATGGCCACCGGGATCGCCGGCGGGGGTGTCTCCCGCGCCGAGCCGTTGTGGCCCGGCGGCCCCGACCTGCCCGGTGTGCCCGCCATCGTCCAGCCGCCGCCCGCCCCGTGTTCGGAGCTGGCCCGCGCGTGCCTGCGGCTGACAACCAACGAGGCATGGCTGATGGACGGCGGTCGCACCGTGTACGGCCCCACCCCGATCTCGCACGGCATGCCGGGCTACGAGACGCCACCCGGGGTCTTCTCGGTGGCGTTCAAGAAGCCGTTCCACTGGAGCACTATGCACAACGCGCCGATGGAGTACGCGATCTTCTTCAACGGGGACATCGCGTTCCACATCGGACCTGTCGACAAGCAGTCGCACGGCTGCGTCCGCATGACCCCGGAGGGCGCCCGGGCGTTCTTCGGCTACCTGTCGCCCGGTGACCGGGTGGAAGTGGTCGTGTAGCGCCCGGCGCGAGGCGCCGCGACGGCGGTGCTCAGATCGCCGTCGCGGTGGTCGGGACGAACTCGTAGCCGGGATTGGCGGTGTCGGTATTGGTGGGGTCGGGGCCGGGTCCGGGCGCCTGCGGCGCGACCGTCGGCAGCATCCGTGGGCTCGGCCGCAGCGGCGGCACCTCTCGCCAGTGCGGCGCGGCCGACTCCAGTGCGAGGCCGAGGGAGATGAGTTCGGCTTCCGCCCACGGCAGTCCGCCGATCTGGACGCCGAAAGGCATGCCCGTGACCGCCGATCGGCCCGCCGGCAGCGCGACGGCCGGTGCGCCTGTGTAATTGGCCCAGGCGACCGGAACCCGATCGGCGTCCAGCAGCGACATCGCGGCCGCCTCGGCGCGTTCGAGTCCGTCGTTGGCCGCGCCGGGCACCACGATCGCGGTGAGCCCGTGCTCGGCGAACATCCGGTTGTAGGCGTGCTGGTATTCCGTGCGCGCCCGGATGAAGTCCAGATACTCGGAGTCGGGTGCGGCCAGCGCGGCCAGGCCCATCCCGACCACTGGCACACTGCTGGGGCGCAACTCGGCCACCCGGTCGGCCCACTGCCGGTGGTAGGTTCCCAGCTCCACGGCGCCGCCGTTGGCCAGTGCCTCGGACTCCTCCGGGAGCCGCACCTCGCGCAGTTCACCACCGAGTTCGGTGATCACGCGCAGGAATTCCTCGAAAAGTCGTCCCAGTTCGGCGGGCAGGTCGACGGACACGACGCCGAACACTGTGCCCGCCAGCGGCTTCCCGCCCGCAGGCGGCAGGATCGGATAGAGCGATTCGGCGGGCGGCGCGGCCGCGGTCACCGGGTCGTGCTGGTCCGGGCCCGCCATGAACGACAACAGCAGCGCCGTGTCCGCCAGGCTGCGGCCCATCGGCGCGGGATGGTCCCTGGTCCACATCACCGGGATCACCCCGTACCTGCTGCACCGCCCGAAAGTCGGCTTGACGGCGCTGATTCCGCAGCGCGAGGCGGGCAGCCTCGCCGAGCCTCCGGTGTCGGTGCCCAGTGCCAGCGGCGCGAACCGGGCGGCGAGCACGGCCGCGCTGCCGCCGGAGGAGCCGCCTACCGTGTCGTCGATATTCCACGGGTTGCCGACCTGCGGTGTCGCGGTCAACAGCGCGAATTCGTCGAGGCGGGCGTGGCCGATCAGCACCGCGCCGTTCTCGCGCAACCGTCGCCAGACCGTCGAATCACCCGAGGCGACATTGCCCTCGAGGATGCGGCTGGAGGCGGTGAGCGGCATCCCGGCCACCGCGTACAGGTCCTTCACGCCGATCGGCAGCCCGCACAACAGCGGCGCGTTCCCGGCGGCCAGCCGCGCTGCCGCGGCGTCGGCGTGCTCCCGCGCGAGTTCGGGATAGACGTGTCTCCAGGAATTGACGGCGCCGTCGTAGGCGGCGCTGCGCCGCAAACAGGCGTCGAGCAATTCGCCGGGATGCAGTGCGCGAGCCTGCAACAAGCCGACTGCCTCCACCGCGGACAACAACGCCGGGTCGGTCGCCGATACTGTGCCCGGATCGGGTAGTGCCGGCGACCGTCGCGGTGCGGCCCAGCTCGAGGCGGCGCCGGTCAGCGTGGCGGCGCCGACGGCGGCGCCCGTGCTCACTGTGCGAAGGAACGAACGACGCGACAACGACGGTGACACATTTCCCCCTGGTCTCCGATGGCGAGTGTGTTCCGGCCTCCGGACGAGCGCAGAACCGGAAAGGATACATCCTCGAAACGCTGAAACCTATTGCAGAGTAGTGCTTTTGGTGTACTTCCCCGCATCGGCGCGGCCGCTCGCCGCTGTGAGCGGATCCGCCCTCGGCAGCGTGGAGCACCTCCCGGCACGTCGCCGGGGCACGGTGGGTGCATGGCTCACGACGACAAGACTCCGCTGTTCGACTGGCGGGCCAGAGCGCAGTTGCTCGGCCGCCGCATCCTGGTCCTCGACGGTCCCCTCGACGACGACAACGGCACACTGCTGGCGACCCAGTTGCTCACCCTGGCCGCCGACAACGACACCGCGCCCATCGCGCTGTGGATCCATTCGCCCGGCGGTTCGGTGCCCGCCATGCTGGCCATCCGTGACGTGATGCGGCTGGTGCCCTGCGAGGTGTCCACCCTCGCCCTCGGGCTGGCATGCAGCGCCGGACAATTCCTGCTCTCGGCGGGTACGCCGGGCAGGCGGTATGCCCTGCCACACGCGCGGATCCTCATGCACCAGGGATCGGCGGGGATCGGCGGGACCGCTGTCGATGTGGAGGTGCAGGCCAGCGACCTGCGCCACACTGTCGAGACGGTGCTCGGCCTGATCGCCGCCGACACCGGGCAGCCCTACGAGCGGATCTACGAGGATTCCCTCCACGACCGCTGGTTCACCGCCCCGCAGGCCGCCGAATACGGTTTCGTCGACCACATCGTCGACGACTTCGATCAGATCGTGTCGTTCCGTCGTCGAGCGGGGCTTGCGATATGAGCACCTACACCATCCCCAATGTCATCGCCGCGCATCCGCGCGGTGGCGAGCGGATCACCGACATCTATTCGCATCTGCTCGCCGAACGGATCATCTATCTGGGAACGCCGATCGACTCCGGTGTCGCCAACGCGTTGATCGCGCAGCTCCTGCACCTGGAATCGGAGAACCAGGACCGCGAGATCGAGTTCTACATCAACTGCGAGGGCGGCGACCTGCCGTCGATGCTGGCGGTCTACGACACGATCCAGCACATCGGCGCCCCTGTGCACACCACTTGCGTGGGTCAGGCTATCGCAGTGGGGGCGGTGCTGCTCGCCGGTGGCGCGCCCGGGCACCGCGCCATCCTGCCACACGCGCGCGTGGTGTTGCACCAGCCCGCCGCCCGCGGACAGGGCCCGATTCCCGATCTGATCCTGCAGGCCGACGAGCTGGTCCGGATGCGCTCGGAGATCGAGAACATCCTGTCCCGGCACACCGGTCAGCCGGTGGAACGGCTGCGCGAGGACACCGACCGCGACCGTGTCTTCACCGCGCGGGCGGCGCTGGACTACGGGCTGGTCGACACCGTGCTCAGCCCACGCGGCTGAGGCCCGCGACCCCCGCGAAACGGCCGCTCGCGGGGGCGAGTCCCGATGCCGGGGCGAGAAACGGCGCCTCCGCGAGGGTGTGCGGCGTGGGAGTGCGCACCTCGCTCGGCAACGTGCTGGGGAAACCGAATTCCGGCCGCGCGCAGCACGACGCGGGGCCACCGGTGCGGCGGGCTGGGGCCGGGCGTCGGCGGTGGGCGCGCAGGTCGTCGGCGATCCGCACGGTGAGCCCGATCAGCGTGATGCCGAGCGCGCCCGCGACCGCCGCGATCATCTCGCTGGAGGGTTCTTTGCGGCCGCGTTCCACCTCGGAGAGGTACTGCGGTGAAATGCCTGCGCGCCGGGCGATCTCCACCAGTGTCTCGCGCTGTTCCAGGCGCAGGGCGCGCAGGCGTTCGCCGAGCACCTCCCGCCACAGCGGCTCCGGGGCGGGAGCGGGCCGCCGGTCCTCGCGCCCGCCGGGGATCGAGTGCAGTCTCGGATGCTCGGTCATGGTCCTCAGGCTACGAGCCGCCGGGATCCGGGGTCGGCCGATTCCGCTGTGGGCGGATGACTTCGGCGTGGCCGCGGTGCCGCGCCGGGACGAGCGCGCATGATGGGGCAGTGGCCGAGAACCGGAACGAACCCCACCTGACCGCTGAGCCCGACCTCAAACCACGCAGCCGCGATGTCACCGACGGTCTGGAGAAGACCGCGGCGCGCGGCATGTTGCGCGCGGTCGGGATGGGCGACGACGACTGGGAGAAGCCGCAGATCGGCGTCGCCTCCTCGTGGAACGAGATCACCCCGTGCAATCTGTCGCTGGAGCGGCTGGCCCGCGGCAGCAAGGACGGCGTGTTCGCCGCGGGCGGGTTCCCCATGCAGTTCGGCACCATCTCGGTCTCCGACGGCATCTCGATGGGCCACGAGGGCATGCACTTCTCGCTGGTCTCGCGGGAGGTGATCGCCGACAGCGTGGAGACCGTGGTGCAGGCCGAGCGCCTGGACGGCACGGTGCTGCTGGCAGGCTGCGACAAATCGCTGCCCGGCATGTTGATGGCCGCGGCCCGGCTGGACCTGGCCTCGGTCTTCCTCTACGCGGGTTCGATCCTGCCCGGCATCGCCAAACTCTCCGACGGCAGCGAGCGTGAGGTCACCATCATCGACGCCTTCGAGGCCGTCGGCGCCTGTGCGCGCGGGCTGATGAGCCGCGCCGACGTCGATGCCATCGAACGCGCCATCTGCCCCGGCGAGGGGGCGTGCGGCGGTATGTACACCGCCAACACCATGGCCAGTGCGGCCGAGGCGCTCGGGATGTCCCTGCCGGGCAGTGCCGCGCCACCGGCCACCGATCGCCGCCGCGACGGTTACGCCCGCCGCAGCGGCCTGGCCGTGGTCGAGCTGATCCGGCGCGGCATCACCGCTCGCGACATCCTCACCAAAGAGGCCTTCGAGAACGCGATCGCGGTGGTGATGGCCTTCGGTGGCTCCACCAACGCGGTGCTGCACCTGCTGGCCATCGCGCACGAGGCGGAGGTGGACCTCGCACTGGCCGATTTCGCGCGGGTGGGCCGCCGCGTCCCGCATCTCGCCGACGTCAAGCCGTTCGGCGCGCACGTGATGACCGATATCGACCGCATCGGCGGCGTGCCGGTGATGATGAAGACCCTGCTCGACGCGGGATTGCTGCACGGGGACTGCCTGACCGTCACCGGCGCGACGGTCGCGGAGAATCTCGCCGAGATCGACCCGCCCGACCCGGACGGCACCGTGGTCCGTGTGCTCAGCAGGCCCATCCACCCGACCGGCGGCATCACCATCCTGTCCGGCTCGCTGGCCCCCGGCGGCGCGGTGGTCAAGTCGGCGGGCTTCGACTCCGAGGTGTTCACCGGCACCGCGCGGGTCTTCGATGGCGAACGCGCCGCGATGGACGCGCTCGAGAACGGCGTCATCACCGCCGGGGACGTGGTGGTCATCCGCTACGAGGGGCCCAAGGGCGGGCCGGGGATGCGCGAGATGCTGGCCATCACCGCCGCGATCAAGGGGGCGGCACTGGGCAAGGACGTGCTGCTGCTGACCGACGGCCGCTTCTCCGGCGGCACCACCGGCCTCTGTGTCGGGCACGTCGCCCCCGAGGCCGTCGACGGCGGTCCGATCGCCTTCGTCCGCGACGGCGACAGCATCCGTCTCGACGTGGCCGCGGGCACCCTGGACCTGCTCGTCGATCCCGCCGAACTCACCGGCCGCGCGCAGGGCTGGCACCCGCTGCCGCCTCGCTACACCCGCGGTGTACTGGCGAAATACGTCAAACTCGTGGGCTCGGCATCGCGCGGTGCGGTCTGCGATTGAGCGCGAGGTCGATCACTCGCGCGACGGCCGGTGCAGTAGCTTGAAACGCGGAAATCACCGCCCTGTCGACGAAGAGAGTTGATCATGCCGACCTCCACGGAGCCGACCACGACCGCGCGCGCACAGATCGGTGTCACCGGCCTGGCCGTCATGGGCAGCAATATCGCCCGCAACTTCGCCCGGCACGGCTACACGGTGGCGCTGCACAACCGTTCGGTCGCCAAGACCGACGCGCTGCTGGCCGAGCACGGCGGCGACGGGGATTTCGTGCGCACCGAGACCATCGAGGAGTTCGTGGCGGCGCTGGAGCGGCCGCGGCGGGTGCTGATCATGGTGAAGGCGGGCGAGGCAACCGACGCGGTCATCGAGGAACTGGCCGCGGCGATGGAGCCCGGCGACATCATCATCGACGGCGGCAACGCCCTCTACACCGACACCATCCGCCGCGAGGCCGCCATGCGCGAGCGCGGCCTGAACTTCGTGGGGGCGGGCATCTCCGGCGGTGAGGAGGGCGCGCTCAACGGGCCCGCCATCATGCCGGGCGGTCCCGCCGAGTCCTACGAATCGCTGGGCCCGTTGCTGGAATCGGTGGCCGCGAAGGTCGACGGCATCCCCTGCTGCACCCACATCGGCCCGGACGGCTCCGGCCACTTCGTGAAGATGGTGCACAACGGCATCGAGTACGCCGACATGCAGCTCATCGGCGAGGCCTACCACCTGTTCCGCGAGGCGCTCGGTTTCGACGCCAAGCAGATCGCCGACGTGTTCACCCAGTGGAACAGCGGCGATCTGGAGAGCTACCTGGTGGAGATCACCGCCGAGGTGCTGAACCAGGTCGACGCCACGACCGGCCGCCCGCTGGTCGACGTCATCGTCGACGCGGCCGAGCAGAAGGGCACGGGCCGCTGGACGGTCAAGTCCGCGTTGGATCTCGGCGTGCCGGTGACCGGTATCGCCGAAGCCGTGTTCGCTCGCGCGCTGTCGGGTTCGCGGGCCCAGCGCAAGGCCGCCGCCGGCCTGGCCGCGGGCGCCCTGGCCGACAAGCCCACCGATGTCGAGCAGTTCACCGAGGACATCCGCCGCGCGCTCTACGCCTCCAAGGTCGTGGCCTACGCGCAGGGCTTCGATCAGATCGCCGCGGGCAGCGCCGAATACGGCTGGAACCTGAAGCCCGGTGATCTGGCGACCATCTGGCGCGGCGGCTGCATCATCCGGGCCCGCTTCCTCAATCGGATCAAGGAGGCCTACGACAACGACCCGTCGCTGCCCAGCCTGATCCTGGACCCGTACTTCCGCGAGGCCATCGAGACCGGCATCGACAGCTGGCGTCGCGTGGTCGCCACCGCCGCCCTGCTCGGCATTCCGGTGCCCGCGTTCGGCTCCTCGCTGTCGTACTACGACGCGCTGCGCTCGCAGCGCCTGCCCGCCGCGCTGACCCAGGCCCAGCGCGACTTCTTCGGCGCCCACACCTACGAGCGCGTCGACGCCGAAGGCAAGTTCCACACCCTGTGGAGCGGCGACCGCTCCGAGATCCGGGCCTGATCCCACGAGCCCCGGTCCGAGGGGAACGACACCGAGAGGGCTGGACGATCGTCCGGCCCTCTCGCATGTGCGGCGCATCGTGCCCGGCTGCCCCCGGCTCGGCCGGGCACGGTTCAGATGACGGTGCCGACGTCGTGGGCGACCAGGTTGTCCAGCGCGTGCTCGGCGACCGCCGCGATCGTCATCGACGGGTTGCACGCCGCGGTATTGCCCGGCATGAGCGCGCCGTCGAGCACGTACAGGCCACGCTGGCCGAGGACGCGGCCGTCGCCGTCGCAGACCGTGCCCATGCAGGCGCCGCCGAGCGGATGCCAGGTGGACGGGAACACGGCGTTGGTGTCGATCAGCGTCGTGTCGGGTCCGGCGATACGGTGCGCTATCGGGCCGATGCGATTGTCCTGGATGACCGAGTCACCGTCGGCGGGCCAGTACAGCCTGGCCTCGCCCGCCGCCGCGTCGTAGTCGAACCGGCCTCGCCCGCGGCTGACGCCGTAGCCGACCATCATGGTGCTCTGCGGGTCGAGTTGCAGGGGCGGGATGGACGCCTGGATCAGCGTGCACGCGGCCTGCGGGTCCTCCCAGTTCTTGCTGCCGTAGACGACCGGACCGCCTTGGGCCATACCGAAATGCGCACCGGGGTTGTGCCAGACGTAGATGCGGTCGGCATTGGTGCCCCAGCCTTCGCCGAGCGCGTCGGGCAGATCCGGGATGCGCCCGGTCGCCTGTGCGCGCACCAGCAGCTTCGTGGTGTTGACCGAACCGGCCGCCATGATCAGCGTGCCCGCGGTGATGATCTTCTGTTCCAGCACCGTGCCGGTGGTGTCGAGGCGGTTGACGTAGACCGTCCAGCGCCCGTCGGCGGCCCGCTCGACGTCGGACACCTCGTGCAGCGTCTGCACGGTGACCAGGCCGGTCGCCTCGGCGGCGGCGATGTAGGTGACGTCGACGGAGTTCTTGCCGCCGTTGTTCACCCCCATCGCGCCGTCGCCGTTGGTGTAGGAGGGCTTCATCTCCCCGCGCAGCTCGGCCAGCGCGAAATTCCAGTCGATCGGCATGGGGATCTTGTCGAGCGGCAGACCGGCCTGGCGCACGTTCTCGGCGAAGACCCTGGCCGAGAGATAGTTCGGGTGTGCGATGAGTTCGTCGGGTGCTACCGCGAGCCCCAGCATGCGGGCCACCCGCGGGTAGTGCACCCGGTCGAGCACGCCCCAGTCGAGTTCGGCGGGGAAGTGCGCGTCGAACACCTCTTCGGTGGGCTGCAGCGACATCCCCTGGTACACCAGCGATCCGCCGCCGACGCCGGAGGCGCACAGCACGGTCATGTTGGTTCCCGGCACCGCCTCGATGAGGCCGGTGTAGGGCTCGAACAGCAACGGCGTGCCGAACAGGTTCGGGCTCGAGCGGTACCACAGCAGCCGCTTGTCCGGCGCGGAAGCGCGCGGGAAGGTCTCGGCGTTCGGGCCGGTCGGCCAGCGCAGGCCGCGTTCGAGCACGGTCACCGGCACGCCCGCCTGGGCCAGGCGCAGCGCGCTCACCCCGCCGCCGAAACCGGATCCCACCACGACGACACGATGCTCTTCGAAACTCACCGGGATCTGATTGCCGCGAGCGGCGACGGCGTGCCGTCCGTTGGCATTCCAAGACCCCGCGGCCATTACACCTGCTGCGGCTGCTCCGGTCAGCACGGAGCGGCGCGTGATTACCGACATGACACCCTTTTGTGAAAGTAGAGAGACCGGACAACGCTGTCCGGTCCACGGCGAGTCTGCCGTCTACGTCACACCGGCGTCAACCTTTCCGAGCTGTTGTGTCCGATTCGCCGGGCTCTCGGCCGCTTCAGGTCAGCGCGCGAAGTCTGCCGCGCAACCAGCCGATGACCGTCTCGCCGCCGGCGACCCGATAGTAGGGATAGCTCTGGTGCGCACCGGAGGACAGGAAATTGTCGATCTGACGCTTGCGCTGCTCGTAGGCGGAGTTGTTCAGCTGGTCGTGCAGCAGGCCGAGACCGCCCGCGTTGACCACGTCGGCCAGCAGATCGCCCGCGGGCAGTTGGTAGAACTGGCTCGGATCCGAAGCCTGGGCGAACAGTCCGGCGATCCGCGCGGCGAAATCGCCGTCCGGGGTGGCGCAGTAGAGATCCTCCGGGACACAGAAGGTGTAGGCGACCGGGCTGAGCCAGCCGAAGCCGCCCAGCCGCGGCCCGCCCGCGCCCGCACCCGGGACGGCCGGGCCGATCAGCTGGTCGGTGGGGGAGCGGCGCGGGTCGGCGACCAGACCCACCAGCCCGACCCGGTCCGGCGGCACGACGCCGAGCCCGGTACCGATCTCGGCCGCGAGGTCGCCCGCCGCATCCGCGCCCTGGCTGTAACCGAGCAGCGCGAAACGTGTACCCGCGCATTGCCTGGCGACGTCGGCGACCAGTCCGCGCGCGCCATCGGTGGCCTCACGCTTGGACCGGCCGTAGACCTCGCCCTCCCAGGGGAAGGCGGTCGCCGCGTAGGTGACGTAGTCGACCCGGACATTGCCGGGCAGACCGTCGGCGGCGCCCGCGAGGATGCCTTTGCCCGGTTCCGCGTGGGAGGTTTCCCAGGTGCCCGGTACGACCACGACATGGAGGTCGGGGCAGGAGCCCGGGGCGGCGCCGACGGCCCCCGCACTCATCGGCAACACGGCAGCAACCATGGCGAGTGTGCAGACCGTTGCGTTCGTCCATCGAGAAAGCGTCCATCGAGAGAGCATCGTCGTACTCCGTCTCTGCACTGCCGGGCGAGCGCCCGGATGGTGAACGGCGTCCCGCGACCAGGACGCCGGTGTCGGCCGAACCCTGACGAAATAGTAACTGCCAGGCCGATAAGCTGCTCGCTCTATGGCACTCAATGCGACTGTTCACAGCTTCACCGTCGGACTCGCCGACCTCGACCGTGGCGTCTATGACGATCTGGAGCTGCGCGTCGCCCGCCACCCTTCGGAGACGGCGGAATTCATGCTCACCCGGCTGCTGGCCTACTGTCTGGAATACACCGAGGGCATCAGCTTCAGCGACGGCGGCGTCTCCTCCGCCGACCAGCCCGCCGTGCTCGCCCGCGACGCCACCGGCGCGCTGACCGCCTGGATCGAGGTCGGCGCGCCCGACGCCGAGCGGGTGCACCGCGGCAGCAAATCCGCTGAGCGCGTGGCCATCTACACCCACCGGGACCCGGTCAAGGTACTCGCCCAGTACCACGGCAAGCGCATCCATCGCGCCGAGCGGATCCCGCTGTACAGCGTCGATCGCGCGTTCGTCGATGCCGCGGTGGCCGTGGTCGAACGCCGCAATACCGCCACCCTGTCGGTCACCGAGGGCACGCTCTATCTGGAGATCAACGGAGCGGCGTTCGAGACGGTGGTGCACGAGCACCGGTTGGGTTAGCTCGGCAGTTGCGGTGCGGTGTCCATCGGTCGCCGTCCACGTCGCTACGTGGTGCTCAGTTGTCGCAATGCGCGCTGCGCGTGCGTGGTGCTCAGGTGTGCCGTGCGCAGTGCGCTCAGTTGTCGCGGTGCGCGGTGTTCAGTTGTCGCGGTGCGCGACGGCGGCGAGCGCGAACGCGATGTCCACCGCGACCGAGGCCAGCCGGTCGCGTTCGACGGTCAGCCGCCCGTCGGTCCAGTCCAGGTACAGCGCCACCAACGCCCCGTTCAGCGCGGTCGCCTGGATCGCGAGGGTGGCGTCGTCGGCGGGCACCAGCGCGCCCGCCTCCGCGCCGAGCAGCGGCACCAGCGCGCGGATGAACGAGGGCATTCGCGCGGCGCTGTGCTCGTGCAGGGTGTCGTCGCCGAGCGGCTCGCGCAACAGGATCCTGGCCCGGCGCGCGTCCTCCTCGAAGAACTGCGCGCACAGGTCGACGACCGCGCGCGCGCCCGCCCGCAGGTCCCCGGTGGGTGGCAGCTTCTGGATGCGTGTCATCAGGTCGGCCTCGACCTGGTCGTAGACCGCGCGCAGCAGCGCTTCCCGGCTGTGGAAACTCTCGTAGAAGTAGCGCGGACTCAGGTTCGCCTGCCGTGTCACTGCCCGCATGGTCACCGCGGACGCACCGGCGGTGCCCAAGATCTCGGTGGCGACCGCGAGCAACTGCTCACGCCGGTCGGCACTGCGATCGTCCATGGTCTGGCCGCGCCAGAGTCTCGGTGAACTCATCGACTCATCCTCGCACTCCGCCTCGGCCCCACCGCGTCGGACCGCCCGCCGCAGACAGTGACGGACGGTCCGACGCGGGTGGCAGGCTCGGTGGGAGTCAGCGCTTCAGGCGATCGTCGGATTTCAGGTAGTTGATCGACAGATCACGGCGGGCGATGCCCGGTTCGCTCTCGTTCACCGAGCGCAGTGCGTCCAATACGCCCACGCCGGTGAGGTGATCGCCCGGGTGCAGCCCGTCGGTGAACCGGAATTCCACCGTCGCCGTCCCGGAGGCGGAGTCGGTCGTGGTGGCAAGACGGTAGCGCAACGGCACGCTGTCGGGTTCGGCCCGCGTCCAGATCGAGTGGTAGCCGACCTGGGCGCCGAGATCGCGATGCACGCTCACCCGCTCGACCTGGCCCGCGTCACCGATCTCGATATCCACGGCGGTGGCGACGTTCTCGGCGGCGCCCGCGCCCGCGAACACCGCTTCGTCGAGGACGTGCAGTCCGGCCTCGTAGTATCCCGTGACCGCCCGGACCGCCGCGATCGCCGCTTCGCTGTCGGTCGCCCCCAGGCCGGTGCCCGCGAGCGAATCCCACGGGTACACCCCGGAATCGGGGAACCGGACTTCCTCGATCAGCTCCACCCGCCGGATGTCTCGCGTGACCTCGGCCAGCGTCCGCGCCATCCGGATCGCCACCGCCGACTGGAACCCGGCGCTCGCGTGGAAGGTCGACGAGCCGGCCCGGCAGGCGTCGAGGATGTCGGCTTCCGGCAGACGCTCGTCCAGCGGGAGCGAGGTCACCACGTCGTAGCCGGCGCGCAGCAGATGCGGCACCGCCGTTGTCGCGGCCGCCGGCTCCTCGGCCCCGGGCAGGTAGATCACGCACTCGGTTCCGGTGGGCGGCTGCTCGGTTCCGGCCGTGCGGGCGACGAGGGTGAGATCGGCCCTGGCCTCGACCCGGTCGGCCATCCGGTCGGCGAGCGGACCTTCGCCGTGGACGGTGACGCGGATGCGATGGGTGCTCATGCGTTCTCCAGGCGGTAGCGGGGGGCCAGATCCGGGGTCACCACACCGGGCGCGGCCGCGCACAGGTCGGGGACGACGGCGAGCATGGCGTTGACCGAGATATCGGTGACCGCCGACCATTCCCCACCGGCGTTCTCGTCGTCGAGTTCGTTGCGCATCTCGATGGTTCCGGGACTGCCGTCCAGGGTGATCACGTGCCCGCCCGCGCTGCTGCGCGGATGGTCCGGCCCGAGATGGGCGTTACCCGGCCCGACGTGCCAGCACTCTTCGTTGGTCATGAACAGTCTGTCGCCGATGTAGCCGCGGTAGGTCATGTGGATCGCGCCGACACTGCCCGGCTCGATCACCGTGCCACCGGCTTTCACCCGCGTGCGGGCGGGCACCGGATAGACGTGCCGTTCCACACGCACCTGATCGGCGCTCGCCCCGAACAGCGTGTGCGCGACATTGGCGAGTACCGCGTCGAAGTAGAAGTGCTGCATCAGCGCGATGGCGTGGTCGGAGTCGACCTGGTCGAGGTCGGTGCCGAAGCCGAGACTGGCCAGCCCGCCCCACATGCCGTCCGGTGCGGGGGAGAGGTCGCCGACCTCGAGGAAGCGCACCTGATCGACCTGGTCGAGCAGCCCGGCCAGCCGCAGCAGCAGTTGTTCGACCATCAGGCCCGGATGCAGGCCGGTGCCGTGCAGTGACACCCCGCCTTTCAGGCAGGCCTGCTGCAACCGTGCGCCGGTCGCGCGCCGCGGGATCGCCTTGTCCACGACCGCGCCCGCCAGCTTGTCGAGCATCGGCCGGACCGGAGCCGCGGGCGCGGAGTCGATCGCCTTCATGGCCAGCCGCAATCCGGACAGCGCGCCCTTGAGCTGCGCGCCGAAGGCGTCGCCGGTGACCCGCATGGCCGAGACCGTGCGCAGCACCGACAGCGGCGACTGCGAGGCCGACAGCCAGGTCGGCATGGCCGGATTGTGGTACGAGGCCGCCGAGACCACGTTCTTGCCCGACTCGAGCAGGTCGATCACATCGGCGTCGGCGCCCTGCACCAGCGCGGGCGTGGTCGGTGTGTGCACGACGACATCGGCGTTCAGCGCCAGGATGTCCGCCTTGGAGGTCGTGGCCGTGATCCCGACCGGCGGCAGACCGACCAGCTCCCCGATGTCCTTGCCGTGCTTGTGCGGACTGAACACCTTGACTCCGACGACGTCGAAGTCGGGCGATTGCAGGGCGGTGCGCAGCGCGCGCCCGCCCATGTCGCCGGGGCCCCAGATGATGAGCCGATAAGGACGTGCCACGTAACGCCTCCTTGCTGTTGGACGCATGTCTAACACGACTTCGCCTCTGGCGGGCGGAGTTTCGGTGAGGCGTACCAGTTTCCTAGCGGGACGCGGAATCGCCTGCGATCGCCTCGGACTGTGCGATGATCGCCGAGCCCATCCACCGGCGCAGGTAGCGGCGCAGCTCGTCGGCCTCGCGCGGCGGCGAGCCGGGGGAGACGAAGAACGACTGCATGGTGCGCAGGATGTATTCGACGAGTTCGGGCAGCGACTCGTCGTCGTAGCCGTACCGCTCCCAGTCGACGTCGAAACGCCGGATCATGGTGAGCCCGAAGGCTTTCGCCTCCGGCGAGGTGATGCCGTCGCTGTGCACGCTCGAATGCGCGCCGGTCAGCAGCAATCCCAGATGCGGAATGCGCCTGACCTCGGTGAGGGTGAACACCACGCCCTCGGTCATCGCCTCGACCGGTTCGTCCAGCCCGGCGACATGCGCGGCCAGGCGGTCGAGGAACCCGGCCACCGAGGCGAGGGCGGCGGCTTTCATCAGGGCGTCGGCGCTGGGGAAGTAGCGGTAGACGGTCTGGCGGATGACGCCGAGCGATTCGGCCACGTCGGCGATGCTGATCTCCGAGCCGGTGCGCGCGATCAGTTCGACGGCGGTGTCCACGATGCGGCGCGCGGCCTCCTCGTCGTTGTCCGGTGGCTGTCCGCCCCACCCGCGTCGTCGTGCCACCGGCTCGCTTCCCGACTCGAAATTTGTCCGAAAATGATGCTCTGATCAGGGGTTCGACGCTATCACAGGGCTCTGCGGCGCGGCCGTGACGGATCCTTTCGTCGAAAGTGATCATACATAACTTGTTCTATTTGTATGATGGTCCGCACAGTGGCGCCGCTGTCCCCGCGTGCGCCTGGCAACCGACGAGGTGGGCAACGTGACCGATCTGGTAGTCCGGAAGATGAATTTCGCGTTCGAGGACCACGAAGTGCCGTTCCTGTGGAATCCGCAGAACCCGGCCTTCTCGAGCATGGCCAACGCCGTGTCGTTCCTGGCCATCGGCTTCGAGAAAATGATCGTGAACATGATCCTGCAGGCCAAGCCGGTGATCACCGATGCGGAGGTCGCCGAGGAGGCCGAAGCGTTCATGCGTCAGGAAGGCCAGCACTCCACCGCGCACCGCCAGCACGTCAAGGGCCTCATCCGGCACTATCCCGGGCTGCAGGAGACCCTCGACGAGGTGATCGGCGCCTTCGATCAGCTCACCCGCGACACCTCGCTGGAATACCGGCTGGCCTACACCGCCGATCTGGAGGCCACCTTCACCCCGGTCTTCAAACTGATGCTCGACAACGAGGCCGCGCTCTTCCGCCCCGGCGACGACCGGGTCGCCTCGCTGTTCATCTGGCACTTCGTCGAGGAGGTCGAGCACCGCAGCTCGGCGCTGATCATCTTCGACTCGGTGGTCGGCAGCGATCTCTACCGGATGCGTCAGGCGCCGTCGATCTTCAAGCACGTGCTCGATGTCATCAAGATCGCCTCCGAGGGCTTCAACAAGCACGTCCCGCTCGCGGAGCGCAAGGTCGACGCGATGGCCATGTTCGCCAGATATCGGCGGGCGCAGAAATTGCGCAGGTGGATCCCGGGGCTGGAGCCCGCGAACAACGGGCCGATGCTGCGCGCCTTCGACGATCTGCCGCTGCGTGAGCAGCTGGTCGCGCTCGGCGGCGTGGTGCGCTCGCAGATGCCCAGACACAATCCGGCGCACGAGAAGCTGCCCGCGCTGGCCGACGAGTGGTTCAAACGGTACGACGCCGGTTACGACGTGCAGCGCTGGTACACCGCCGACGCGGCGATCTCCTGAGCGGGGGCAGGCAGATCATGGAACACTGTTCACCCACCTTCTCCCGGCTCGCCGAGGAACTCGGCTTCTCCTGCGCGGAGATGGGCGGGCTCGTCGAGTTCCGCAGTCCCTTCGCGCTGGAGAACTGGACACTTCCGGTTCTGGAGCTGACCATCATCGTCGGCGCGGTCCTCGCGCTGGTCCTGGCGGTGGTCCGACTGCGCCGCCACGGCGACCCCACCAACCTGGTGCTGTGGTTCGGCGCGACCGCCTACCTGTTCATCATCGAACCGCCGCTGTACTTCCCGGCCGCGTTCGGCATCGAGGAACACGTCGACACCATGTTCGCGCACAACGTGTTCACGGTGGACTTCCTGTGGGGCAGGCTGCCGCTCTACATCGTCGCCATCTATCCGTTCCTGGCGACGATCGCCTTCGAACTGGTCCGCACGCTGGGCATCTTCCGCCGCTACGGCGTGTTGGTCGGCGCGGCGTGCGTCGGCTTCGTGCACCACTGCTTCTACGAGATCTTCGATCATCTCGGCCCGCAGCTGCGCTGGTGGGAATGGTCCACCACCAACCCGATCAACCAGCCGATGTTCGATTCGGTGCCGCTGCCCAGCGTGGTGGTGTTCGCCGCGCTGTGGCCGATGTCGCTGGCGCTGTGCGTGCAGTACTTCGTGGGCAGGCACGTCGATCGCGGCCGTGAGTTCACCGGGCTCGAATTGGTATGGCGCACGGTGGTGATCGGCGTGCTCGCCTCGATCGGCACCTTCCTGCTGCCGTTGCCCGCCACGGTCCTCGGCATCGCGGGCACACCCGTGCGCGGCACGGTCTACGCGCTGGAACTGCTCGCCGTGGTGGTGGTCGCGGTCTGGGCGCTGGGCAGCCGATGGCGGCAGCTGCGGAGAGAACCCGAGCAGGCGCCGGGCTACGTGAACGAATTCGCCCGCTGGTACGGCGTGGTCTACCTGGGCGTCATGGCGCTGCTCTGGGCCACCGCGCTGCCGGACTTCTTCGCCGCGGTGGACGGCGTGACCGGCGACGGCGATCCGATCGGCAACCTCTGGTACACGCTGGCCTGCTTCGCCCTGTCGATCCTCGTGCTGGTCGCGGCCTTCACCGTGCCGACAGCCGGGACGAAGGAGCAGGCGGGCGAGCGGGAACCGGCGCCGCAGTCGGCCTGACGATTCGCCGGAGCCGGAGCCGGAGCCGGAGCCGGAGCCGCGGCCGCTGTGCGGGGCCGCGGCTTCGCTCGTTCGCGCGCCTGCGCCGGGTCGAGCGCGCCTCGCGCCGCCGTCTTCGTGAAGTCAATCGTCTTGTGGGGCAACCACTTCAGCGTCGATTGCGTGCGATACTCTCGCTCGGATCTCGTGCACCCGGCGGTAGGGCGGCCCGGTGCGGCAGCGTCGTACACCGAATCGAGGCACGTGAATGAACCACAAGCTCTGGTTGCTCGGACGGTCGGTGACGGTTGGCGCGCGGATGCTGGGTGAGGCGCTCACCCGGCCCGAGGCGCGCACCATCGACGACGTGCCGGTGTCGGGGCAGACCATCACCCCGGAATGGCTGACCGCTGTGCTGTGCCGGCACACGCCGGGCGCGCGGGCCGAGTCGTTCGAGACCGTCGGCGGCAGCGTCGGCACCTCCACCCGGGTGGCGATCCGGGTCGGCTACAACGACGTCGGTGAGCGGGCCGGACTGCCGAAGGAGCTGTTCGCCAAGACCACCACGGCGTTCTCCCAGCGCATCCTGCTCGGCGGCGGGAAGATGATCGACGGCGAGACCAGGTTCTTCCGCGACTTCCGCCCCCTGGTCGATATGGAGGCGCCGATCGGCTACTGGGGCGCCGCCGATGCGGGCTCGTGGCGCTCGATCGCCCTCATGGAGGACATCGCCGCCACCAGGGGCGCGCAGTTCATCGAGCCCAACGCCAGGATCGGCCGCGACCAGATCGAAGACCTGGTACGCAATCTGGCCCGCCTGCACCGCACGTTCTGGGAGCACCCCGCCATCACCGAGCTCAAGACGACCACGGAAGCGCTGCAGGCCTATCTGGCCGCGATCGACATGAAGAAGCGCTGCGCGGTGGGACTGGTCCGTGCCGCGGAGGTGGTGCCCGAGCGCCTGCACGGCCGTAGCGAACGCCTCTGGGCCGGGGTGTCGGCCGCCGTCGACAAGGCCACCGGCGAACTTCCGCACACGCTGCTGCACGGTGATCCGCATATCGGTCAGACCTACCGCACCGCGGCGGGCCGGATGGGGTACGTGGACTGGCAGGTGGTGATGCGCGGTGGCTGGGCCCACGATTTCGCCTACACCGTCAACTCCGGGTGCGAGCCCGAGGATCGTCGCGCCTGGGATGCCGACCTGCTCCGCGCCTATCTCGACGAGCTGGGCGGTCTCGACGGGGCGGCCCCTTCCTTCGACGACGCCTGGACGGCCTACCGGCAGCAGTCGATGTTCGCCTACGCCGCATGGGCTTTCACCATCGGACGTGCCTTCTACCAGCCGAGGATGCAGTCCGAACAGACCTGCCTGACCCTGCTGCGGCGGATCACCACCGCCATCGACGACCACGACTCCCTCGGCGCGCTCGGCGTGTGATTCCATCGCGAAACGTTCCATTCGAACGGTTTTCGGGTGTTCGCGTGGCCGCGGCGCCGGAGCGGCTATACGATTCGACGGGTTCTCCCGGTGTGTGCGTGAAGTGACCGCCGGGACAGTGTGTTTCGGCGGGTTGGCGGTGAAATAGCCGCCCGTCGGTGTGTTTTCGGCAGTGCAGTTCGTCGGTGGACGGGTCATGCCGCCATCGGGCACAGCGTGGTGCCACACCCGTAGTACACGAGAACGAAGTCTGGAGTTCTTCCATTGAGTACGCCCCAGTCCCGGGTGCAGGCCCCGACGTGCCCAGTCGCGCACGGCTCGCCCTTCGCTTCCGACGAGGTCGCGATTCCGCTCTACACCGAGGAATTCGCGGCCGATCCGCACCGGTACTACCGGCAGATGCGCGCCCGCTACGGCTCGCTGGCCCCGGTGGAGCTGGCGCCGGGTGTCCCGGCCACCCTGGTGGTCGGCTACGCGACAGCGTTGCGCGTGCTCAACGATCCCGATCACTTCCCGGCCGACCCCCGCACCTGGCAGCGCAACATCCCGGCCGACTGCCCGATCCTGCCGCTGATGGCGTGGCGACCGATGGCCAGCCGCTGCGCGGGCCCGGAGTTCGAGCGCTACCGACAGGCGATCACCACGGGCCTCGAGCAGGTCGATCTGTATGCCATGCACGAGACGGTGGGCCGGATCGCGGTCCCGTTGATCAACACCTTCTGCCAGGACGGGCACGCGGATCTGATCCGGCAGTACGTCTTCCCGCTGGTGTTCGCCGCCCTCAACGAGATGCTCGGCTGCCCGCCCGAGGTCGGCCAGAAGGTCGCGGCGGGCACCTCGGCGCTGCTCGAGGGGGTGGAGGCGGAGAAGGGCAATCAGATGCTCACCGAGGCGTTGCAGCAGTTGGTGATCCTCAAGCGCGCCGATCCCCGCCACGACGTCACCACGGCGCTGCTGCGTCATCCCGCGGGCCTCGACGATCAGGAAGCCGCCACCCACGTCTCGCAGGTCTACGGCAGCGGCATCGAGTTCGAGTTGAACCTGATCGCCAACACCCTGTTGCTGATCTTCACCGACCACCGCTTCGGCGACAGCGTGCTCGGCGGCAACCTCAGTTCGCGCGACGCCCTCGACGAAGTGCTGTTCAACGACCCGCCGGTGGCGAACATGCTGATCACCTATCCTCGTCAGCCGATGCTCATCGACGACGTCTGGCTACCCGCGCACCAGCCCGTGGTCATCTCCATGGCCGCCTGCAACAACGATCCCGCCGTCCACTCGGGCGACCTCACCGGCAACCGTTCCCATCTGGCCTGGGGCATCGGCCCGCACGCCTGCCCGGCCCAGGCGCTGGCCCATCTCATCGCCCAGGACGCCATCGACCAACTGCTCGACGCGCTGCCGGAGATCCGCGTCGCGTTGCCCGACGGCGGTCCGATCTGGCGATCCGGTCCTTTCCACCGGGCGCTGGCCGAACTGCCGGTGACCTTTCCGCCGATGGCGCCGCTGGTCGTCTAGCCACTTTCCGGTACGGCCGAGGGGCGAGTCCGGACTGTCGGCGGGCGGCGCTACTCTGCCTGATCATGGTCAGCCCCGATACCGCCCTGCGTCGACTCCTGCGTGACACCGCAAAACTGCTCCAGCCCTACGGTTTTCACGGAAACGAGCCCACCTGGAAGCGGGTGGAGGACGCGGGTGTCGCCTCGGTCGGCCGGACCAGGGTGTCGCGGACGTGGACCGACGGTCAGCAGACGCTCGCCTTCGGGCTGACCTCGAGCGCGACACCGGCGGCATGGTGGGAGTACTGCCGCCGACGTGACGAAGCGCGGGGGCTCACCCCGGTCCCGCTGGCGGCGGCCACCGGTCCGGACCTCCTCGGCCCGCACCCGAAACCCGGCGAGCCGCCCGCGCCCTGGACGCTGCGGGTGGATCCGGATCAGCCGGGCGGGCACGCGCTGCAGGCCGATATCGAGGCGATTCGCGACGAACTCCCCCGCCGGGTCCACGCCTACGCGCGGCGGGCGGTGCAGTTGCTCGAGCCCGGTCGCTATCTCGAGGAACTGCTGGCGCTGCCCGATCCGGTGCTACGGACCCGGGAGGCGATCGTCGTGCTCTCGGCCGAGGGCGGGCCGGGACCCCGGCTCGACGAGGCGATCGAGCGATTCCGGGAGTGCGCTGCCCGCGACGGCGCGGCGGACCGTGTCGACGAGGTCGTCGAATACGCAAAAGACCGCAGTTCCCGGGCGCCGGACCTGGTCGGCTGACCGGCGCCCAGCTCACCAGGTGTCCGGCCACCTCTCCGCCGCCAGGCGATCCGGCGGCATCGTCGCGGCCACCGGATTCCGATGGTTGCGCGCGCGTCGATCGCCTGCACGGGTCACCGGCCGCCGCCTCGGCCTCGTCTGCGGCCGTGCGCGCTGCTCCCGCGACTCCGGTGTGGTCTCAGGCGACCTCCGCGCGCAGAGCAGCAACTACCCGAGGAAGGGGCCGTCGCCGGTTGGGAGAGTCTGCCCGCGCACGCCAGCCGCGAGAAGGCGATGGGCCTCCTCGGCGCCGTTCAAGGCGCGACTGGTGCGGCGACGGACCTTCCAGCCCTTGCCGGTCCGCTCGAAGAGCCAGTGATGGGCCGTGGCGCGGGCGACGAGGAAGTCGCCGTCGCGGTGCAGGACGAGCAGCGAGTAGCTGGCCGCTGCGGCGGTGTCACCGTCCACGGTGGCGTGCACGGGGCCCTGGAAGTGGGTGCAGCCGTGGCGGATGAGGCTCTGGTGGGCGGTGGAGCGAACCATCGCGGTGATCTCGTTGCGGCCGGACATGTAGAGGCCGTCGACGTCGTAGACTCCCTCGTCGATCCACAGCTCGGCCACGTCTTCGGCCCGGCCGTCGTCGACGAGCGGGCCGTAAGCGCTGACCAGGCGCTGGATCTCGCGTTCGTCCTCCAGCAGACGCAGGCGCGCTTCGAGTGCGGCCAGGCGCTCGTCCATCGTCACTCCTTCTCGGGGCGTTCCAGTGGTGTGCCGGACCAGCGCGGCGCGAGATCGGCCAAGGCGCTGAGCTGTGCGCAGTAGTGATCGGCGGAATCGGCCATGAGGGAGGCGTTCACGGTGGTGGCGCCCGCGGCTTTCGCGGCGGTGAGACGACGCTCGGCCGCGGCCGGGTCGCCGAGGGGATCGAGCGGGCCCGCGGACAGGACGACGTCGAAACCGGGTCGGCGGTCGACCTCGGCGAGCATGGCGGCGGCGTCGGTGTAGGACAGGGCGAAGGGGGTCCAGCCGTCGGCGAGCTCCACCGCGCGGCGCAGCGAGCGCTTGGTCCGGCCGCCGATCCACAGGGGCACACGGGGCTGGACGGCGTGCGGGTCGACCACCAGGCCACCGAAGTCGTAGTGCTCGCCGTGGTACTCGGGGGCGGCGCCGGAGAGCCCGGCGCGCAGGGCGCGCAGGGCGTCGTCGGCGCGCGGGCCCCGGCCTTCGAACGGCGCTCCGAGCAGGGCGAATTCCTCCTCGAGGGTGCCGACCCCCAGCCCGAGGGTCAGCCGGCCGCCGGAGACGACATCGAGGGTGCCGTAGCGCTTGGCGATGGCCAGCGGGTGGTGGTAGCCCAGGACCAGAACCTGGGTGACGAAGCGGATGCGAGTGGTGTGGGCGGCGAGATAGCCGAAGGTCGCCAACGGATCCCAGTAGGTGCCGCCGCGTTGTTCGGCGACGGACACCGGGACGGCGACGTGCTCGCTGCAGGTGAGATGAGCGAAGCCGAGGGCGTCGGCGTGGGCGGCGATGCGGGCCAGCGCGGCGATGCCCGCAGTGCGTTCCCACGCGGAGTGCGCGCCCGGCACGCGAGTGACCACCGGGGTGGCGATCCCGAGACGCATCGTTCAGCCTTTCGAGCCCGTGGCCGGAGTATGACGTGCCTGGAACAGTTTTCGCATCCGCTCGTGCGATGCCAGCAGCAATGGTGCGCGGTCGAGGCCGTTGCGTTTGGCGACCGCGTCGGCATTGCCACCCGCGATCCACAGCGGGCCGTCGGGCAGGTGCTCGAGGCCCTCCCTGGCGACGTCTGCGGGGTCGCCGACCCGCATGCCGGGCACGTCGAAGTTCAGGCCCGCGCGCTCCATGGCGGGCGTGCGGGTCACGCCGAGCACCAGTTCGAGCACATCCACTCCGTGCTCGCGCAACTCCAGCCACAGCGATTCGGCGAACAGTCTGCCGAAGGCTTTCACCCCGGCGTAGACGGTCTGGTGGTAGCCGCCGAGGAAACCGCTCATGGAGCCCACCAGCAGCAGACCGCCACGCCCCGCCGCGCGCATCCTGGCGCCGAAGTGGTGCACCAAGGCCAACTGGGCGGTGATGTTCAGGTCGATGACGGACCGGAACCGGGCGAGGTCGCCGAGGACGAATTCGCTGCCGTAGCTGTTGGCGCCGGCGTTGTAGATCAGCAGGCCGACGTCGATGTCGTCGGTGGCCGCGATGATGCCCGCGACAGCTGCCGGATCGGTGAGGTCGGCGGACAGGGTGCGGACCTCGACACCGGATTCGCGCGCCAAGGCGGCGGTCCGCTCGAGCGGACCGGGCTTGCGGGCGACGAGCACGAGATTCAGGCCCGCCTCGGCCAGTTGGGTGGCGAAAGCCGCGCCGACGCCCTCGGAACCACCGGCGATCACCGCCCACGGTCCGTAGCGTTTCAGGTCGGTCACCTGAGCCCTCCTCGTTCCGTGAAGCAACCAAGCATTTGCTTGATACAGTAACCCCACTAGACAGACGACGCGATACCTGGAACTCGACGCGACCATCCGTGGCGAGCGGCGGTGCTGTCCCCGGCTGGGCGCGACCAGTCGGCCCTGGCCCGAAAGTTGCGACTCGCCGACCTGAACAGCGCCTGCGGTCGTTGAAGTGATCTCGGTCTCGGTAGGGTGAGCCCATGGCAGTTGGGCTCGGCATGAGGATTGCCCGGCTGCGGGCGCTGATCGACCATCCGAACACCGGCGACGGTGAACGCGCCGCGGCGCAACGGATGCTCGACCGCATTCTGGTCAAATCCGGCGCGGAAGCGCGCCGGACGGTCGCCGGACGGGTGTACGGCGCGCGCTTCGCCCGCGCCGGCAGGCACGCCGACCTGGAACGCATCGTCGAGATGATCCGCGAGGACATCGTCTTCGCGCGGACCCTCTCGGCATCGGAGTCGCCGACCGAACTGGCGCTGGTCAATCCCATCCGGGACGCCCCCTCCGACATCTACTACAACGTCCAGGCCCCGTTCTACGGGCGGATCGTGATCACCCTGGAGAACGTGCCCCGCGAATGGGGCTGGGTCGTCGACGACTGGGGCTTGGAGTGCGTCAGCCCGAAGTTGCAGGCCCTGGCCGACGAACTCGCCGAAATCCTCGACGCCTACAACTACGGCGGCACCGACGTGGGCAAGCGCTTCTTCGGCAATGTGAAGGTCGGGGACGTCACGCTGGTCTGGTAGCAGGTCCTAATGGGTGAGCAGGATCTTCACGATCACGACGGTCACCGCCACCCCGGTCAGGGCAGCGGCGGCCACCACCCAGTCCCGGGACGGACGTTCGCCGTTGAGGCGTCCGACGACGAACACAATGCCGCCGATCCGAATCAGCACGGCGATCTCCGCGAGGATTTGCGCGGTCCGTGGTTCGAGCAGACCGAACCATCCGATCGCGAGGATCACGCACGGCAGTACGGCGGAACTGAGGATCGGCACCGAGTCGCGCAGCTCGCCGATCTTCTCGGCCCGCGAGAGTTTCTGCCTGCGTCGCACACTGTGCCCGACCGATTCGGCGAAGACGTGCGCGACGAACGTGGACAGACTCGTCCCCAGCACCACCAGGATGCCGACGTGCTTGTCCGAGGTGGTGATCGGCACCAGCGCGGCGAGCACCAGGACATTGCCGTAGACGTAGGCGCTGATGCGGCTGGCGGCATTGTCGCGATGCAGCGGCACGCGCCGGGAGAACAGCGGTCCGTGCAGGATCGCCTGCGCATCGGTTTCCATGGGTCTCCTTCCGGCAGGCCACCGCGGTTCGGCAGCGGCCGGGACAGCAGCCGGCGTGCCGACGATCCGAGCCGGGCCTGCGGCGAGAACCCCTCGATGACCGCGAGGGTGATCGCCGCGGTCGTATGCCCAGGACACGGCAGCCCGACGATCGGATCGTAACCGGCGAGCGGGGTGCCGGAGGTCGCACCGAGAACTGACACGCTGCACCCCGCATGCGGCAGGCCTCCACCGATCCGGTCTCGACCTCGGCGCTCGGGCAGGCCAGCGGTCGCCCGCACCCAGCCCTCGACCGAATCCTCGACCGACGTGCAGCCGAGCTCGAGATAAGTGCGCGCGTCGAGGAAGTCCCGCGAATACGCCGTGTACACCGTGTCGAAGGCGCGCAGTCCCGCGGCCGGTCTCGCCCCGGTCCCGCACGCCGGATCGGCCGTCAGCGCGGCCGGGAGCACGCAGTCGCGGCCGTCGGGGGAGAGCGTGCCGTGGGTGCGGTAGGTCAGCCGCGCGCCGGGGAGGCCGCACCGGGCTCGGGGCACCCGGCCGATGACGGCGCAGGCGTCCAGGTCAGCCGGTGACCTGCGCATATCCCTCATTTTCGTTGCAGGGGTTGACATTCGGGCGCGCTTAAGTGAAGCTTTGTGCAGCGCCAGAGCTGTGCCTGCAAGCAGGTTCGAGCCGGTGCAGAACTCTTGTTGCGAAGCTTTCGCGACAGCAATCTCTGACTCGATTCCTTCAGTGGCTTCGACCCGCTCCGGGTCGAAGCCACAGTTGTTTTCCGGGCCCGCCGCTTTCCGCGTCGGCTCGACAAACGGCACGTCCTCGCATCTAGCTATGCGCATCATTCTATGACTCGGGAGTTTTCATGAGTGACTTCACCGTGCCCGCGACGATCTCCTCGCCTGCGAGCACCCCGTCGGCGACCTCCGTTCCAGGCATCGCATCGGCGACACCGGCGCAACTCCTGGTCTCCGGGGCCCGGGCTGCCGCGGCCGCGGGCTTTCCCGGCGTGATCGGGATGGTGCGCAATGAGCCCTACAAGGAGTACATCGCGGTCGGTTACCGCAAGTACCAGACGCAGCAACCCGCGGACTGGTCCGCGCAGTTCCGCATCGGCGCGAACACCGAAGCCTTCACCGCGACGGTCATCCTCCAGCTCGAGGCCGAAGGCGTTCTGTCGTTGGATGACACGGTGCACCAGTGGCTGCCCGGCGTCGTCGCTGCCAATGGCAACGACGGCACCACCATCACCATCCGCCAATTGCTCGATCACACTTCGGGCCTGCCGGAGTACTCCTCCGATGCTGCCTTCACCACCACTTACGCGCTGAACTTCGAGCCGAACCAGCCGTGGCCCGCACAGACCCTGGTGAACATCGCTCTCACGCATCCCCCGTTGCACGCACCCGGACAGCAGTTCGCTCACGCCAACACCAACTACGTGCTGGCGGGCATGATCATCGAGGCCTCGACCGGCAAAACCGCCGCCGCCGAGATCAACAGCCGGATTCTGATTCCCCTCGCCCTGGACGACACATCCTTCCCCACGGCGGACCCCCAGCTGTACGGCAACTACCTCGAAGGACATTCGATCACCTGGGGCATCTACCGGTTCGTCACCGCGTCCCAGGTCCAGGCCTTCGGTGCCGCGGGCGCGATCGTCTCCACGCTCGACGACCTGGCGACATTCACCCGAGCGCTCATCGGCGGCCAGTTGTTGCCCGCCGCGCAGCAGGCCGCGCTGAAAACCACGGTGCCGGTGCCGAACTCCAACGGCTCGGCCTCCTACGGCCTCGGCGTCCTGCGCGTCGAGACGAACGCGGGCCCCGTATGGCAGCACACCGGCGGAGTGCTCGGCTACTACAGCCTCTGGCTGACCTCCGACGATGGCTCGAAGCAGGTCGTGGCGGCTGCCAACGAACATCACATGACGGTCGGGACGTCGAGCCAAAGCAAGATCGGGCAAGCCGCCTTGGACGCGTACGCCGCGCTCTGACCTCGGTCGCCGCCCGATCGGCGACGGGCGCCCCATCGAATTCCGCTCCGCACCGGGCGGCACTGCCGCGCGGTCAGCCGGCATGTTCCAAGAGGTAACCGATGACCAATTCCATAGCGCCCCAGATATACCGGCCACCCTGGGTGGAGGCTCGAATCGACGCATTTCGGCGGATGACAGCCGGTGGACTCGCCGACGCACCGACCGAACCGACCTCGGTCACCACGTTCCACAACATGACGCCCCAGTCCGCTGCCAGGCGGCTGGAGCGAATACGAGCTGCCGACGCGCTCACCATCACCGCCGATGCTGTCCAATCCATGCTGTCCCCAGCACAGTCGAAGCTGACATTCGTAGACGAGCCCATCGGCGAATACCACAAGCCGTCGACCAGGCAAAAGCTTCCAGCGCCCTCCCCACCCGCACCACAGCAGTCGGGAGTGGATCAACTGCCCCCGGTTGTCAACCCCAATGCTCCCCGACCGACGCAGTGGGACGGCCCACTACCGGAACTTCCCTCGCAGCAGAACGACGAATCCGCCGCCACACCATCTCCATCCGGAACCACACCGATCCCTGTGCTTCCGGAACCAGCCCGTGCTGAAGACGCATCCGAGCACGTCTTCGGCCTACCCGACGTCACCGGGCACACGCCCGGTGACACCTGGGACGAGACGCTGCCGAACGGGATCACCCGCACCAATACGATTCCGCTCGGCAACGGGCTGAACACCGTCGACCAGGTGATCCACAACGCCGACGGCACGATCACCTATTCGCGGGTGGTCTCCGACGGCCGCGGCGGATACCAGCGATGGAACAACGATTCGACCGGGACCGCCTCTTACTACAACAGCGGCGATCCGGGAGCGATGGGCTTCGGACAGCACTTCATGCCGGGCACCTCGACATCGGGGACACCCGACCGGGAGTTCGGGACCACGCCCGGCTGGGCCGAGGTCGTCAGCCCGTCCTACGACGCGGACGGCAACCTCGTGGGCTACGACGTCGGCGTGCCCAACGCCGAGGGGCTCTACGACAACATCCACTACGACAACTACGGCAACCGCACGGTCACCACGGCCGCACCGAACGGCCACGGCGGTGTCACCAGCAGATTCTTCGAACAGGTCGACAGCGAGGGCAACGGCTGGCGCATCGGCCCGGACGACGAGCGCTGGACGATGGCCCTCGACAGCCACGGAAATCCCGTCATGATGCGAACCCGCGATCACGAAGACGGGGTGTTGCTGTCGCGGATCGACCACACCGGGCTTCGGACCGACGAATTCCGGGGCGTCGACGGTGAATGGTTCCGTGACACGACGACGCCGGACGGCCGGATCACCCGGCTGCTGCGGGACTTCACACGGATCACCTTCGACGCGGATGGTGCCGAGATCGCCCGCCAGGGCCGCCCCGACACCCGCGCGGCCTGGGAGAAGGCAGCCGGCTTCGGCCTCGCTTTCGGGAAAGGTGTCGCGAACGGCGCACTCGGCCTGGTCGAATTCGCCGGCGCGCTCTCCGGTGTCAACGCTCAGATCAACCTGGTAGGAGAGCTTTTCGGCAAGAACCCGAACCTCACCACCCTCCCGGAAGCGGTCATCGGGCTCGGCAGAACCGTTGTCGATGTCGCGGTCGCCGACTACCGGGCATGGACCACGACGAGCAGCGAACTGGGAGCGTTCCTCTCCGGTGAACAGGGCTGGGACGAAACCTGGGACGAAGCGAGCCGCGCTATCGGCAACTCCTACAACGAGATGTCCAAGCTGGTCATCGGCACCGACTGGACGGGGTTTTCCGAACATCCAGCGGAAACGCTCGGCAATGCGTCCTTCGGAATTGCTCTGCTATTCGGTGGAGGAAAGGCCCGCGGCAGCGTTGATGCGACTCCGTCGTTCCGGCCGAGTTCGGCCCGCGGCATACCCAATCACTCTCGTGGTCGGGCGCTCTTACACAACCAGCACGAATCGTTGAGGAAGCTTGGTTCGGCCTCGGAAACGCGCCCGGTCGAGGCCAAAAATGTGCAGCATCTGGAGCATAGTGGGCACACTTCTCGGAATGCTTGGGGAGAATTGGACCAGATCGAACGTGCTACGGGATCATCGTCCCTCGCACGGCGTCGTGCGCTGGAGGCGATCCTGAACTCACCCGACTTCAATAACTTCAGGTTCACGCATCGTCCGGTCTATAGCCCCACTGTATACAGTGGAATGGCCCGACAAAACACCGGAATACAGATCGGCCGGATTCCGTTCAGCTCGCGATTGGAGTTGCGGAGAACCATTGTTCACGAGGAACTCCATCACCGCTGGTTTGCGCGCGGACGGATAAATCACCACCCTCGGGACGGCAATGGGACGTCAAAACTGTTCTATGATACAGTTAATCGCTATCTCGAGTTCAGAGGATGGATGTAATGGAACAAGCTGTCAAATATAGTCAACCTTGTTCCAGTTGCGGTCAAGCCGTGACGGGGTGGCAGGGACAGGAGCTTCTCGAACATTCGAATGGCATTCGTTGGTTCATAGAATGGGAGTGCCCCTCATGTGGACTAGTAAGCGACGAGTCCGGAGCTGGGGTGGGACCGGCTACGCTGCGCCGAGCGCTGCTGGATGAGTTCGGCGGGGCAACCATAGCCGGACCGACGAGTCGCCCCGTACGCTTAGCTGTAGTGAAGCGATTGCGCGAAATACTTGGATTGTCCCCGGCTGAAGCGCTCACGGCACTGGCGGAGTCTGGACCCAGTAGGCCGATCGGCACAGAAGTCGAAATGCAGTCTGTCATGAAGACGATTGAAGGGTTAGGGTATCACTCGCATGTAATGCAGACCGAGCCTGGTGAAGATTCTCGCGACGGATAGGTCGCAGCAGTGGGTGGAGGGCTCCAGATGCAGCGTCACGTCGGTTTCCAACTATGGTTCGGATGCTGGACGCCTTAAACTCGAGGCAGCGGATAAGTGGTGGTAAATCAAGGACTCTGCGCGTGGATTTGAATAGAGGTTTTGCTGAAAACGATATATCGAAAAAAATGGGAGGTAGATATGGTTATCGCGGAAGATCGGGACGGTAATTTCCGTCCGCTCGGCGATACGGAACCTTCGAGCTGAGGATATTTCTGGGGCGTCGGCGATCGGGCGTACAGAATTCTCGGAAGATGGAGTAGTTCGCGATACGTTGGATGATTACGAGGATGGATCACGTGAAACGACAAGCTACAGTGACGTGGACATGTCGGTCTTCTGGGAGCCGATTCCCGACTTCGGTCACTGGGGCTCAGTAGCTAGATGGGATCGGGGACACAGTGGTGCATAGCCGGTCGTGTAGAGGTTGCTTCCGGCTATTGCTGACTGAGCGCCTCGAATTAGGTGGAGTGCATGAGTTCTGAGGTCGACCGACTCGGCAGGTGGGAGATGCAGCGCCGCACGGCGCTGGCAGACTTTCTTCGCGCCATCGACGTCAGCGACCTGAACATGGACATAGACCCGGCATCCCTGCTAGCCGAATTGGATATGTTCGTGGTCGGTCAAGATTTCTCTATGATGGGAGAAGAGGATTGGCTTTATCTGCATACTATGTTGGCCGCATACGTGGCCCAGGTATTCATTGTCGAGTTCGGGGCCGAATGGAAGCTTCTGGTCGATGAACGAGGGCCGAACTATGTACTCGTGGTCAGAGGTCGGGATGGGTCCGAAGGCTTCTTTTCTCCGCTAGATGTGGTTTATGAAGATTTTCAGCGAGCTGGGCCGCCCAGATTGCCCAGGATGTTAGCGGCAGCAGAAGAAAAGTTCGCCCCCGGCCCCTCTTAGAGGTGCCGCATCGGGTTCGAGATCCAGACCGTGTAGGCGTCTCGGCTGTATATCGTGGTGCAATAAATGAAGGACTCGGCGATGAATCGCTACACTTTCTGGACCGACGACGAGGGGAGGGAGTTCTTTTCGGCGGTCGCGTCAGAAATGAGCAAAACTTTCGGAATCTCCGAATCGGAGGCCCTTGGCTAGAATCAATCGACGATTCGTGGGCTTGGAATTTTTCGGAGACGATGTTATCTTTCACAAATCAGAAGATTACTGGGCAAAAGATGTGATGTTCGGCCATGGTATCTGGTCGGAATCCGGAACTGATGTAGATCCGCTGCCTGCGCCTAGTTTGTTCGAGCGTTTGCTGCATAAGCAGCCTTGGTGGATCCTCTATTGGAAATGGCGCCGCCAACGGCAGATCGCTCGGCTGCGACTCCGTGTCGAGAGGCGAGGGGATAGGTAGTCCGCCCGCTGGGTCCGAGTGTAGCCGGGCTTTCACAACTCTGAGACGCCGTCGGCTTGGACGATCGAATAGTTGCGGCCCGAGGTCGCGGAAAGTTGTCGAGTGCATTTATGTCCGATCGAAAAGTGATTGATTCTGTAGAGTTCGGTGTCGGCCGGCCACAGTCCTCCTACTCGAAAAGTGAGGCGGGACAGCTGGTTACGCCGGAGTTCCTGGCCCTGATGGAGCAGATGCTCTCCGGCCGGCTCCCGGAGCCCGCCGCAGGCGAGGAGCTCGATCCGCAGGTGAAGGCCCTGGCCGAGGAACTGTCGGTGATCCACCTGCCGGCCTGGCAACGGGGCGCGGGCACCACGGCCGAGGCGACGGTGACCGGTATCAAACAAGCCACCAGAGTCGCCGAATACCTTGTGCGGCGCGGTGTTCGAGTGCATTCGGAGCTGGAGGAGATCCGTTGGCTGCCCACCCCGGGCGGCCAGCCAGGCGCGTTCGACACCGGCCTGCACGTGCACAAGGACGAGAACGGCTGCTGGCCCGACCCTGATCCGGACTCCTTCTACGACATCGACGACATCGATGTCACTCAGACCGAGGACGGCGTGTGGTGCGCCGTCCATCCTCGGGGGCTCGTATTCGAGGCCCCGACCAAGACCGAGGCCTATGCGGGGCTCGTCGATCAGCTGCGTGAGCGGATCGAACGGGCCCGCGGGGCCGACTAACCAGGAAGGAGGTTTCCGGTGGAACGAATCGAGTTCCCGGACATCGAACAGACTCTGGTCGGGTACCTGTCCACCCAGCTCGCGGCGCTCTCCGATACCGCCGCTGTGGTGACGCGGGTGCCCGATCCGCGACCGGTGCGAATGGTGCGTGTCGTGCGCAACGACCGTAAACGACGCGAGGACGTCGAGGACAGGGAAGGGCGCCGAGGCACCCACCTGATTCTGGACAGGCCTCGCGTCGTCATCGAATGCACCGACGACGCCGGTGCCGCAGCGGCTTTGGCGAGTCGGGTGCGCGCCATCCTGTCGGGGGCGGCGCCCGGCTATCTCGGGGCTGTGTGGTGTGACCACCTCGAGGATGTCGGCGTCGAGAACGACACCGACCCGGCGACCGACGCACCGCGTCAGGTGATCGTCGCCGACCTGATCGTGCGGGGCGCAGTCTCCGCCTGATTCCCCGATTCGGGAATCACAACTGAATATCCGATCCCAAGGGGCCTGCGCAACTGATCCCAAGGGAGATATCACAATGGCTCTGCCTTCCAGCAAGTTCATCGGCGCCGGAACGCCGAACATCGCCGTGACCGGCGGCGTCCTGGTCGCCCCGCTGGGCACCACGCTGCCCACCTCGGCCGCCACCGCCCCGATCGCGGCCTTCAAGCCGCTGGGCTACGTCTCCGAAGACGGCATCGAGTCCCGCGGTGAGCGTCGGGTCGAGACCATCAAGGACTGGAACGCCGACATCATCGCCAAGCTGCAGACCGAGCATTCGGTCGCCTTCGGCCTCACCCTCTACGCGGTGTGGGACGCGGACGTGCTCAACGAGGTGTTCCATCCCGACAACGTCGATCCCACCGCCGCCACCGCCTCCACCGGCACCCTGGTGGAGGTCAGGGAGACCGGTGCGGTGCTGCCGCGCCGCTCGTGGATCTTCGACATGAAGAACGAGAACAAGAAGCTGCGGATCGTGCTGCCCAACGCGCAGATCTCCTCGGTCACCGAGAAGAAGTTCGTGTCCAGCGAACTGGCCGGTTTCACCATCACCGTCGAGGCGTTCAAGGACGACGCCGGTGTGAAGGCCTACCGCTACTTCGACGACGGCGTTTTCGCCGCCTGATAAAGCCCCCAGTGGCGGCAGGTAATTCACCTATGCGCAGGCCCGCCTGCCGCCGCTGGGCCCTTCATTCCTACCGAGCCTGCGCACACCGATGTCATGAAAGGGTCTGCGAAACCGATGACTACCCCCAAAGCCCCCCTCACGCTGAACCAGCCCATCACGGTCAAGGACGACTTCGTGGTCGAGGTCGGCGGTGTCGAAGTGCACCTGCCCTCGCTGTCGTACCTGAAGCCGGGCCTGATCCGCCGGATCCGCCGGCTCGGCGACGTGGACGCGATGTACACGTTGCTCGAACTGGTGTTGCCCGCGGAATCGCTTGCCGCGCTAGACGATATGGACCCCGACGCCTACCACGACCTGCTCGAGGCGTGGCGCGCCCATTCGGGAGTCAACCTGGGGGAATCCTAGGCCTCGATGCTCTTCTCGAAGAGCATGGCGAGGCTGTCGAATTCGATCTGATAGCTCTCGGCCTGCGGCTACGCCAGCTCGGCACCGACGTGCTGAGCTGGCGTGACCTGTTGGCCATCATCCGGTGGTTGCCCGCCGAGTCGGCGCTGCTGCGCTCGATGGATCCGGTCGGCAGCCGCTGGCAAGTCAGCCAGCACCTGCTGGCGGAAATGACCGACTCCCTGCGCTGGCTGGTGTGGGCCAAGACCCCCGATGCCCAGCAAGGCAGAAACCGGCCCGAACCGATCGCACGGCCCGGCAAGAAGACCGACCGCGAACGCGTCGGCACGGCCACCGCCATCGACCAGATGAACACGTTCCTGGAATGGGGTCGGTAACAGGCGCCGAGGTCTGGGCAGCGGCCGAGAAAGTAGATGTCAATTGAGGAGATACACATGAGCTCCGTAGTGCGGAAACCCGGAGGCTCCGATCCGTCTCCGGCGCGCCGATCCGGCGCCTCTCGGCCGGCGCGGCGTCACCCGGTGATGGGGATGCCGGACATTCTCGCGATGACCACCGTGGGCGCCTTGCCTCCGGGCAAGAAGCTCACGCTGCCCAGCGGTGCGGTGTGGGAGGGCGGGCGGAGCGCCGGAACCTCCACCATCACCTTCCCCGACGACGATCCGCTGCTCGTCGACTCGGGTGAGTCACCCGAGTCGGCCGGCGGCACGCCGGTGCGGATGGATGCCCTGGCGCGCGCGTTCCAGGGTGTGCTGGGCGTGATGCCGAGGATCTTCGCCGACTGGGTCGCATCCGGCGGTGGCAGAGAACAGGCGCGCACCAGTACCCGGATCCTGCGGATGAGTGCGCGCACCACCTTCCAGAATCCGTACCGGCCGGGGCAGCCCGACGGCGAACGCGACGAGGCCGTCACCGATTCGGGCCTTGCCGATCGCACGCCGATCCGGCGGGCATCCGGCGGCATGGTGTCGGGTCCGGGCGGTCCACGCGATGATTCAATCCTCGCCCGGCTGTCCGACGGCGAATACGTCGTCAATGCCGCGGCCACCTCGAGAGCGCTGCCGCTGCTCGATGCGATCAACGCGGGGTGGGTGCCCTCGCCCGCGTACCTGGCGCGGATGCTGCCGGGCTTCGCCGCCGGTGGACTGGTCGATTCGGCGGGCAACAACGGCGTGTGGCGGGATCTGCTCGCCCGCAACCTCGCGAAGCCGGTCGTGCCGGGTGCGGTCACCGGCACGGACTTCGGCCTGTTCGGCCTGGTCGGTGACGCTTTCGGCGCCATCGCCGACGGTGCGCTGAACGCCGGTGGGCGCGCCGGGTCCGCCCTGGGCGCGGCGATCGCGCCCGCGTTCGGTCCCGGTGGCGTGGTGAGCAGACTGTTCTCCGCGTCCGGCGGCGCCTCGACAGGCCCCATGCAGAACTTCGAAAAGCGCGATCTTCCGAGTGGGGCACCGAATCCGCTCGCCGCTTTTCTCCATATCACCCCGCAGGGGACGTCCGCGATTCCCCGTACCGCGATGCTTCCCGGCCTCAGCGGTCTCTTGTCCGGCGATTCGGCGGGCACGGATGACGGCATGGGCGAGATGGCCCGGCTCGCCGAAGCGCTCGGGCAGGGAATCGAGAGCGTCGCCGCGGATGCCGGCGCGCGAGTGGGCTCGGCGCTGGGCTCGGCGATCGGCCCGGCCCTCGGGCCGTCGGGCGCGCTCGCACCGGAGATCGGCGCCCAGCTCGGCGCCATGATCGGATCGAAATTCGGTGGCAGCCTGCGCGCTTCGATGACCATGACCGGCACAACGCCGGTCGATCCCGCGACGGGCGCCGGTACTGGCGCCCCGACGGTGGACGGGGGAGCGGTCGCTCCGACCGGAACCGCACCGGTCGCTCCGCAGGTCGGTGCGGGCGGAACGCTGCCGGGAATCCCGATCGGCGGCGAGGACGGCATTCCCCTCCAGTATCTGCTGCCCGGTGGTCGGCTCACGCCCGCGCTTTCGGTGCGTGAAGGCGGCACCGTGCAGTCCATGCTGTCCGCGCTGCGCACGGACGCGCCGAAGTCTTTGGGTGCGGCGGTGCCGCAGGCGAAGAGCCTCGAGCAGGTGATGCGGCCCTACGATCCCGTCAACGGGAGCGTCGCGGACTTCGCCCAGGTCGCCGGTGCCAAGCTCGGCGTCGATTTCGGAATCGGCGAAAACGCGGGCCGCGATATCGGTGACCTGTTCGGCGCTGTCGCCTCGCTCGACCCCGAGGGGCAGTGGGCGCCGACCCTGGCGATGGGTGTCGGCAACCTGCTGGGTATCGACTTCCGGCCGGACCAGCAGGAGGCGTTGCGGCAAAATCCCTCGGTCGAACAGCAGATCGGGTTCGCCGCTATGACAGGCGCTGTGCAGGGGCTGCGGCAGCGGGGTCTCGTCGGCGGCCTGACCGGAGCGATCAGTGGAGCCGCATCGACGGCGGGCAGCCTGCTCGGCTCCGCGGCAGGAACCGCGTTGGCCGGCTTCCTCGGCCCGGCGGCGCCGCTGGCGCCCGCCATCGGCAGCGCGATCGGCTCGATGGCGGCATCGACGGTGTCCAACCTGGTCACCCAGCCGATCGAATATGCCGCCCAGACGGCGAAAGAGGTGATCGGCACCGGTTTCGGACTCACCGATCTCGCCGAAGGTCCGGGCGGCCGGACGGCCCGCCAGGACATCTACAACTTCAACGGCATGGACCCCAAGAGCGCCGCGATCGCGGTGGAGCGGGTCAATCGGCGCCGGACGCTGGCGCAGCAACGCGGAGGAGGGCTCGGTCGATGACCCACCAGGTATTGAATGCGCACGACACGAAAGTGGTCGTGTGGGATGTCAACGGACGAGTGTGGCATCTGTCGGGCGCCAATGCCGGGCGGGAAGGGGTGCGGCTGTCGAAGCAGGCCGGATTCATGTTCGCGCCGGTGCAGCTGTTGGTGTCCGAGGGCGCCCGCCAGGACGGTGCCACCTTCCAGCGATCGGTCCGGTCGAAGAAGGAATGGGACTTCCTCGTGGTGATCTCGGCTACCGCGCACCGTCCCGTCTCCGACCCGGTGCGCGACTTCCTCGCGGTCCACGACGCCTGGTTCCGCGGCTGGTCGACCGACAAGCCGGTCACCGTCGGCTATTTCACCCGGCATCAGGGGTGGCGTTTCCAGCAAGCCCAGCTCGACGCCGCGCCGGAACCGATGGGTGACATCGATCCGGCGCGCAACGCGTTCGCCATCTACAAGATGTCCGCGACGGCCATGGACCCGCTGGAACATCACTTCGAGGAAACCTCGGTGTTCACCGATGTCGCCGGCATCGGTGAAGGCGTCGTGCGGGCGCGCAATGCCGCCGACCAGCCTGCCTGGCCGCGCTACACCATGAACGGGCCGGGACGCTGGGCGATCCAGGATCCGGTCGGCGGCGAACAACCGCGGCTGGTGCAGACACCTGTGTTGAGCGAGGGCGAGACCCTCCGAATCGACACCCATCCGCGGCACCGCACCGCCACTGTGTACAGCGCCGAGAATCCGCGAGGCCGCAATGTGTGGGCGCAGCTGGCGGGCAGACACTGGCTGGCGGCGCTCCCGCCGTGGAGTTCGACCGACATCACCGTCACCGTGGACGGCGGCACCACCGCGTCGAGCCTGATCGTGTCCGTCACCCCGCGATCGTCGAGGCCGTTCTGATGAGCGAACCGACCTGGGATCCGCACGCGCAAGCGCGCCACATGGACGACATCTACCGGATCGAGCAGGAGCACGCCCGCGATTCCGATGTGCTGGTGCGCTATTGGGACAAGTTCATGCGCGAGGTGGGCGAGGAGCACAGCTATCTGTCGCTCGAGTTCACCTATCCGCGCAACGCGGCGGGCGGACTCAAGATGATCTGCCCGCGCGACATGGTGCACTTCGACCATCTGTTCAACAACGAGGACGGGGCCGACGCCACCATCCCGATCACGGTCAACACCCGAGGTTTCCGGTGGGACGGCTACATCACCAAAGCCGCCCTGGTCCGTGACGAGAACGGCGTCGAGACAGTGGACATCGAGGCGATCCACGCCTGGAACCACATCTCTACGATCTGCTGCTGGGCGTCGCCGTTCGCGCCGATCCTGGCACAGTTCCCCCGGCACATGATCCAGTTCGGTCCGGTCCGCACCCTGGTGACCACCTACCTCACCGCGAATCTCATGCGCCTGCAGGCGCCGGGCTGGGCGCCGCCGGGAACCGCGGACAACCCCGGCTGGGCAGGTGCGGGCAACCCGTTGTTCCCGATCGCGGTGGTCCCCGTCGACCCGCGCACCGACACCAGCCGCTGGAGCGCGGCCTCGGCACGTTTCGACATGGCGGACAAGCTGTTCATGCCGATGCTCGAGGATTCCGGTGTCATGCTGACGGCCCGGTTCTTCCTCCCCGAGGAGGACGAGCAACCGGCCCCGGAGTGGTTCTATCTGGAGCGGCCCACCGTCGTCCTGGAAACGGTCGACAAGTCCGGTGTGACCGGCCCGACGGGTACCTTGCTCGACGGCATCAAGTCCTGGCTGGAAGAGTTCGCCGAGGACGGCACCACGCCGATCCGCTATCCGAACTTCGAATCGACCACCGAATACGAAGCGGTGTACGGCAATTACGGCAAGTTCGGCACCTTCAAGAATCTTCCGTGGGTGTGGTACTTCGAAGGCGAGTACTCCGGAATCGGGCGATCCGAGGTGGCCCTGCACAAGCCCACGGCGACCGACGTCATCATCGGCGGCCGGTCACCGGGCTGGGTCAACGCGGGCATCGAGATCGCGATCAAAGGGCTGTTGTCGCTGATCGGCATGGATTGGCTGTACCGGGGCCAGCTCAACGACGTGTTCCTGGCATGGAACGTCTACCGGGACATGGAGCGGGTGGAGCGCAGCGGCCCGTATGCGTTCCGCGAGCTGTACATCACCGGCAGTGACAAGGCGTTCACCCTCGACGGTTTCGTCGCGGCCCGCCAGGGCCTGCATCTCACCCGCGGCTACACCAGTCATCGCGTGACCGTGGAAGACAACGCCCCCTATCTGCTCGGCCGGGATTTCGGACTCGGCGACCAGATCGGTTTCGCCATGGGACAGCTCATCTTCACCGACTACGTGACGGAGCTGACCTTCACCGACGACCGGGAGACTCCCGCCACCTGGCAGATCACGGTCGGCGACGGTTCCGACGAGGAGGACGCGGTGGTCAAGGCATGGCAGCGGCTGGGCCGGGTCGCGGCCGCCATCAAGGATCTCGCCACCGATGTCGGCGCCGATCTCGACCTGCTCATCTTCTGACCTTGTCCCGCGAGGAGAAAACAATGGCAGACACCACTTTTCCAGCACACATCACTCTCCGCGCCGATCCCGATGCCGACGGATTGCCCGTTCTGACCGCCGAGGTCACGGTGAACCCCACGGTCGCGGAACTTTCGCTACCCCAGGGGCCCACGGGTCCGGCCGGGCGTCGCGGATTGCCGCGCACGACCTTCCACAAGATGGGGGAGATCGCCGACGCCGCCGCGCGCCCGTCCGGTCTCGGACCCGACGACCGCGGCAAGTGGTGGCATCGCCTCGACGACGACGGCATGGACGTGTGGACCGGCGCCGGCTGGCAGCATTCGCCGAACGCGGTCGGTCCGGCCGGTCCCGCCGCCGATTCGATCGAGTTCACCGACGTCCGCACGGTGCACGAGCCCGCCCTGACCAACCCGGCCGTGGTGGTCACCGGATCCGGTGCCGCGCAGATGCTCTCGGTCACCGTCCCGGCCGGGCTGCGTGGTCCGAAGGGTCCGCCGGGTGCGTCGGGCACCATCGGGTCAGCCCCCGATTTCGACACCACGGTAGGGCCCACCGATGGCGGCGTGTTCGGCTATCAGCGCGGTTCCCGCAAGTTCCAGGCGCTGGCGGCCCCGACCGGACGCGGGCCATGGGCCTGGTACGACACCGACTTCGCGGCCGACCAAGCCGGGGCGGCCGCGCAGCTGGTGGCGGGGACCTTCACGGTGCCTGCCATGCCGTTCGAATGGCGCCCCACCGTGTACGGCCACCTGTCGGTCTACTGCCAGGACTCCGGCCAGCAGTTCTACCGGGTCACCGTGCGGCTCATGCACTCCGAGGGACAGATCGTCGCGATGGCTCGGCCGGGCATCACCGGCGGCGGCTACTTGATGACGCCGTTCGCGCCCGCGTACAGCGACGCCGACGCGACCAAATCGCTCTCGCCGACCGCGACATACGCGACCGTCCCCGCCGGTCAACCAGTGAATCTGGTGGTCACGGTGGACCGGCTCAACGCGAGCAGCACCAGCACCGGCGAGATCGGCTATCAGCGCGCGGGCGCATCCCTGGTCGTCTACGCCACACCCACCCGAGCAAGGAGGTGACATGTCCACGGTAGGGGAATATTTCGATTCCACGATCATTCGCGGCATCGATGAGGGCTCCGGCGCGTCCGGCGTAGTGCAGGCACTGCAGGCGACGCCGCGCGACGGGGCACTCGAACTCATGACCGGCCCGCCCGGCGCCGTCGGCCCGCAGGGACCGACGGCGCACGCGTTCCGATGGGAAGGCGACATCGCCGACCAGAACGCCTTGAACGCGCTCGCGCCCCGTCTGACCCAGGCGCACGCGGGCAAAGCATGGCGCGTGCTGGCCACCGACACGCTGATGTATTGGAACGGAACGAGTTTCGACTCTTTCGCCGACGCTTTCGGCGCCATGGGCCCCGACGGCGAGCCGTGTTCGGTGTCGATCGGTGTCGTCGACACCGGTCCCGTGGGCAGCCCGTTGCAGGTCTCGGTCATCGGGACAGCGCCGAACGTGACGGTGAACCTCACCGTTCCCCGGGGTGTGAAGGGGATCGTCGGCGAAGCGGGGCCGCCCGGCCCGATCCGCAACGCCGCCGACTACGCCGACGGTGTCCACGCCGACGGTTCGGTCCCGGTGTGGAACGAGACCACCGGCAAGTGGACACCTCGCCCCAACCCGGGTTTGCGTGGGCCGTGGTCGATCGTCGAAACGTCGGCGTGGAACGGGGGAGCCGGTTTCTCCGCTTCCCAGACGAACGTCTCCACCTCACCGAACACCATCGCCCGCCTCGACATCCCGGCACAGGATGTCGCGTGGCGTCCGCTCGTGTCCGGCGGCGTGGTGGTGCGCACGCAGGAGGGCTCCACCAGCTACGCCACCCGCGTCGACACCGAGGTGCGGATCGGATCGAATTCCGGCCAGATCGTCGCCCTCGGCACCGGCTGGCCGTTCGGTATCACCGTCTGCACCCCGCTGCGCCCGTTCTTCGGCGCCTCGATCGCCGATCCGAGCAGCTCGGTGGGCGTCGTCCCCGCAGGCCAGGCGGTGACCCTCTACGTGGTCCTGCGCCGTGCCCAGGGCAGCTCCAATTACTCGTACACCATGTCCGGCGCGCAGATCGTGTGCTGGGCGCAACCAGTGGCGGCATCATGACCGACGACCCGAATATCGTCTACGACGACGACATCATGATCACCATGCGCGGTGTGTCCGACTCGGTCGGGCTGCCGTTCACGGTCAATCCCATGGAAGTGGTGGACCGCCGGGCGCTGGTGGAGATCCGCGAAGGACTTCCCGGCCCGGCCGGCCCGGACGGCGATCCGGCGTGGCCGTGGCTGTGGCAGGGCGATGTCGCCGATGTCCCGGCGCTGCTCGCGCTCGCTCCGACCACTGCCGACGCGCGCAAAGCGTGGCGGGTCGTCTCGGAGAACCGCGTCTATTACTGGACCGGCCTGGAATTCATCGCCTTCGCCGATGCCTTCGGCGCCGCCGGGCGCAGAGGCACAGCCACGACGCTCACCGGGGCCGGTGTCGCCGGGCCGCCCGGCTCGAACGCGACCGCGCAGGTCACCGGCACCGCGCCGCATCAGCAGTTGCAGATCACCTTCCCGAGAGGGGAGACCGGCGACGCAGGTCCGCCCGGCGGCCCCGGACGCATCCAGGACGCCAGTGATGTCCTCGTCGACGAGGACAATCCGCTCGGCCAGGATTTCATCCTGTCCTGGGACGCGGCACTGGAGAAGTTCCGGCCCGTGCCCAATCCGGCGCCCGCCGGTCCGTGGGCCATCGCGAGCAACCAGTTCACCGGCGGCACCAATATTCCCGACGCCAGCCGCGTGGTCGCCACCCTCACCATCCCGGCGCAGCCGGCGCCGTGGCGTCCACGCGTGGAGGGCGGTCTGATCGTGCAGACGCACGTCAGTCAGCTCAATGGTTCGCACTGCGACATCGAGGTGCGTGTCGGCGACATCCGCGGAGACCTGGTGGGCTACGGCTACACCCTCGGCGCCAGCAATCTCACCCGTATCCCGATCTTCCCGAAGTTCGAGTACGCGCTCTCGCCCGCCTCCACCGTGGGGGTGATCCCGGCGAATCAGACGACCACCCTCTATGTCGTCGTCCGCCGTGTCGGTACCTCGAAATTCAGCGTCTCGACCAACGGCGCGCAGCTCATCGTCTACGCCGAGCCGGTGTAGCGGCCGCGTTCCCACCCCAGCCGTCTCTCGGCTGCCCACTCCGAAAGGCATCGATCCATGGCCGATCTGCCCCCTCTGAAGTACGGAAAGGTCGTCGGGCGTTTCCTCGCCAACATCAGCGACGGCCCCGACATCGGCGACCTTCCCGAATTCCCTCCGCTCACCGGCACGGTCACCTTCACCGCCGAGACGCCGAAGGTGCTCGTCGCCGACGCCGTGCCCGCGCCCGCCACCTACGTACAGTTGCCCCAGCACTACGAGTGCTCACTGGACGAGTTCGGCTACCTCACCTGGCGAGGCGGTCGCGGAGTGCGACTGGTCGCGCCGAGCGCGGCCACCAATCCGGCCGACTGGACCTGGCGGGCGACCTTCGACCTGTCCTATGACGGCGAACCGGTGCCCTTGCAGCCGTTCAGTTTTCACGTCCCGGAGTATCTGCCCGGCCCGGACCCGGAGAATCCCGACACCGGCTCCTCCGGTCTCGTCGATCTCACCCTGGCCTCCCCGGTCCCGGCCTCACCGGGCAATGCCGTGGTGGTCGGGCCCCGCGGTGAGGGCATCCGGATCGACGGCCGGGTGGCGACCTACTCCGCGCTGCCCGCGACACCGCAGGAAGGCGCCCATTACGTGGTGGCCGCCGACAACCTGCTCTACGTCTACCACGCCGCGGATGGCGGCTGGTTGCCCGACGGCCAGGGCATCGTCATCCGCGGCCCGGCCGGGTCCAGCGATTGGGCCGCGATCACCGGCAAACCGGCGACCTTCCCGCCCACCATCGGATCGACGGCGACCACCGCCGTCGCCGGCGACGATCCCCGGCTGTCCAACGCCCGGACGCCGATCGCCCATACTCACCCGGCAAATCAGATCGCCGACTCGACCACCGTCGGTCGTGCGGTGTTGACCGCTGCCGACGCCGCCGCCGCCCGCACCGCTCTCGAAGCGGTCGCCGCGACCGATGCCCGACTCAGCGATGCCAGGACGCCGACCGCGCTCGGCCAGATCTACGACATCGCCTTCAAGTCGCACAACGGCATCCGTGCCGCGGGCGCGGGCAATGTGATGCCCGAGGGCTTGCGTCTGGAACGGAAGGTCACCGTCACCTCCATCACCTATCGGGGTGAGACCTCGGGCACCGGAAACCTGGTCGTCGAGCTGCGACAGAACGGCACCGCTGTGGCGCTCACCTCGGCGACGATCGCCGCCGCCGCTCACGCGACCGACACCACCCTCACCGGTTCGTGGGTCTTCAACGCGGGCGACCGGATCACCGTGCACATCACGACCGTGGACAGCCCGGCCGGTCGCGGTCTGCAGGCGAGCCTGCGAGGGGTGACGTCCTGATGCCCTTCGTGATCGTCGGTGGCGGGGCGCCGTTTGTGCCCACGTCCATGAACAAGAACGGCTCGTACACGATGCAGATCGGTACCACCGCGAATCCGTGGTGGCCGGTGCCGGGCTGGGCCGCCGACAGCGCGTATCCGGGGTCCACGGTGGTCGGCGAGGGATTGCGGGTGTCGGCGGACAAGGTCGCGGCGACCATCACCGCCAATCTGGTGTTCTCCGGTGGTGATGCGGCTTCGAACACGCAGAAGGCCAGATTGTTGGTCGATGGTGTTCCGGTCGTCGAGGGCCCCACGGTGACCGGTACGTCGGGTGTGTTGATCGCCACCGTGAGCCGTGATGTGGTCGAGGGCTCGATCATCACTGTGGAAGCCGTCGCCGAGGCCGGGCTCGCAGCCTGGGTCCCATCGATCACCGCGTCCGGCAGTTACGTCCGCATCACCTGACCGGGGCGGTCGCAGCGGTATCACCCGCGAACGTCGCAAGCCAACTGAACATAGGACGCCGATCGGCCCGCTCCCTTGTGGAGCGGGCCATTTTTCGGTGCTGCATAGAGAAGGTTCCGCACGATGGCGATGCCAGAAGATACCTACGACCCGTTGGCGGGGTCGCGGTGGCTGCAGTCGCTCACTCCCGTCAGGACTCGGACCGATGGTGATGGTGGGGACGGTCGGCCGCGGGTGCACAACTTCCACGGTATGACTCCGGCGCTTGCCGCGCGCGCGTACGAACGTGTGCTGAACAGAGCGGATATGGAGTCGCACGCTCGTGAGCAGATACCTGTGGCGACAGCGATCGACGATCCGATGCCGCCGCAGACCACTCCCGCGAGGCCACCCGAGCAGGAGATGCCGCCTGCGCCGACGCAAGCCGCACCGACTGTCCCCGTGCCTGTGCCTGTGCCTGCGCCTGAGTCCACGCCGCCCGGTGATCGCGATAGTGCGGATGAAGACATCCAGCACCTCATGGCAACACCCCACACCCCGCCTGCTTCAACAGCATCGGTGCCATCCGTCCCCGCGCCCGACCCCGTGCCCGCTCCGGTGTCTGCGTCCGCACCGTCCACCGGGCCGGCGCAGCCTGTACCCGCAGAGCCGACCTCGGTCGACGCCCCGACCACGTCCGGTCCCGAGCCGACGCAGCGCCCGATTGATCCTGAGATCGCCGCAAAGTATCCGTACCTGTTCGGCTACAACAGCGACAACGGAGTTCCAGCGCAAGTCGGCTCGCTGCCCTGGATCATCGCCCAGACCGAGGAGAAGAAGTCCTCGCAGGCTGATGCGACGACCGTGGAACAAACGCTCATCGGACAGATCGTCCTCGGCACCGGGCCGGCTGCACCGAGCCCTGCCGCGAGCACTGCGCTCGAACTGATCATCCCGGAGGCAGCGATTCCCTCCATCGCCTCCGATGTGAACAGCGCCGACCCACTGCCTTCGGCGTCCGGTGTCCCCGATCCACGTGCGACAGGCCTGCCGGACTCAATACGGGATCCCCGCGTGATATTCCGTATCGGCGCAGGCTATCCAGCGTCGCAACTCATCGCTGATCTCGAGACAATCCGTGTCCCGCCCGTGCCGTGGGTCGGTCAAGGTGCCCACCCCTGGGATGCGGCCATGGCTCGGTTGCAGGCGGCTGCTTACACCCCACCTCAGCAACTCGAAGATCTGAAGTCCGCCACGAGCGACACCCTGCCGTGTCTTCGCAACGAGGCCGCTTGGTACACGGAGGCCAGACAGCAACAGGAACGACAGCAGCGCGAGGCCCGGCGCCGTCTCGACGAAGCCAGAATTCCCTGGCGAGATCCAGGGGTCTCCGAGCATGTCCGATACCTGGCGACTATTCCCGTTCTGACCAGTCCATCCGAACCGGTAGACAATGATCCGGAGCTGAGTCTCGGAGGAGTTGCCCGCCAGTTCGGTCACATGGCCGTCGGGATATTCGCAATGACGGATCTCGGCGCTGTCGTCAACAACGTCGGCGGATGGTTCGGCAGGCATCCGAACCTTCCGACGAGTGATGACGTCGCCGCGGGTATCGCAACGCAAGTCGAGGCGGCCAAAGCCGAAGCGGACAAGGGCAATACGGCTGGAGTTGTCAATCACCTCGGGATGGCCTCCGGTCTGCTGCCGGACTGGCGAGATCCCAACTCGGTCGTAGCCTTCGGCATCGCGTTAGGAGCCTTCGGCGGCGCGGCTGGTCGGGGTAAGCCCGGCTCGGGTGGGGTGGATGCCGTAGGAAGTCCGGCTGTTGCCTCCGGTGCGGGCCGAGTCAACAGGAACTCGGCCGGCTGGACCGATCACATCGACATCTACAGCCAACAGACCCAGATCCCATCGTCCCACGTCGGCAAACCTTCTGCGCCACACGAAGGCTTGCCGCTGATACATCCGGACGCGGTGCCGAAAACCACCCCCGCCTTCGTCGATGGCATAGCTGGGACCCGCGCCATTGCTGAGATCGATCCTTGGACCGTACGCTTCAGCCAGAACAAGGTGAATGATGCAGCAGAGATCATTGACAGCATGCGCCAGAACGGCTGGGTCGGACCTCCGATTGACCTTGTCCGCACATCTGATGGCGCCCTGATCTCGGTGGATAATACTAGAGTTCTTGCCGCAAAGGCCACCGGAACCCCTATTGAAGCGGTGGTCCATGCCTTTGACGAACCGATACCACCGACTATGGCTCCGCGTTTCGTATCAAAGGACGGGGCATTGCCGACCACATGGGGCGAGGCGGTACAATATAGGATCGGAAGGCAAAGTGCTGGATATCGGAATGCCTACCCCAATGGATCGCCATTTACAGGATGGTCAGGAAACTGAAATTGATCGAGTTACTGAATGCGAACGAGCTCCCTCCGAATTTTGAGTATCCACGCGAGTTCATCCGCGTCGTTGAGCTAGGCATCCTCGATATTGAGCCATGGCAGATACTACGTGGTGATCTGCTCGAGTGGCGATATCACGGCATGCAGGAGCGGTACCCCGGCAGAACGTTGGTTCCGTTCGCTGCTCGGCAAGACAACGATGACGTTGCGTGTTGGGAGGACGGAAATTCGACGGTCCTGATCGTGCACGACTTCGCTGAGCCCGGATGGGAAGCCCGTGAGTCGTACGAAGGCTTCTATGACTGGCTGCGGAGGGCTATTGACGACCTGATCGAGTTCGATGAATGAGTGGAGGGTTGACGGGCCAATCTCCATACCGATTGTCTCATATAATTTCCCATGCATTGAGGGATGAACCCTGGCTATACCAGCTCGAACTTGGCATCGAGGGGTGGGTTCCAATCGAGGAGTTGTTGCCGTCGGATGTGCAAAAAGCTCGAAATAGTGGCATAATCTTCGAGATTTTTGTCGAAGGCTGGATCGATCGCGCCAGTTCGCTGACATTGGATCAGCGTCGGCGCGGCAGCGGCCGGTCGTGGTGTTCACGCGCCGGTCACGGGCGATGGCCAGGACATACCCGACACCGTGGGCCTCGAGTCCGCCCCGCAAACCGGGGTCGGCGCCGTAAACCTCGTCGCCGGTGACCCACGGCGCCCTCACGCCCGCGTCGAGTGCGCGGGTGATCATCGCTTGTGCCAGCGCGGGTTCGGTCGCGAATCCGACATCGTCGGGGACACCGGCCTGCGTGCAGCGGTCGCGGTCGCTGGTCCAGGATTTCGGCAGATAGAGTTCGGCATCGAGGAACGCGTGCCCGGTCTCGGTGACATACCCCAGATAGACCGCGACCTGCGAATTCTCGATACGACCGGCGGTGCCGGTGTATTGGCGTTGCACCCCGACGGTCTTGGTGCCCTTTTTCAGATCGCCGCTCTCGTCGACCACCAGGATCGCCCCGGCACCACCGAGACGCTCGACCACATAGTCGCGAAGGTCCTCACGCAGTCCGTCCTCGTCGAGCACCGCCGCCGACAGCAGATGCTGCATCGCGTCCGGACTCCTGTCACCAGCATGTTCGGCCAGTGTCCAGCAGTTCTTGTTCGGCAGTTCCGACACCATCGCGGCCAGCATCCCCGGACGCGGTCCGGCGGGTTTCCACCCGCGCGAACCGGCCACCGACCCGGACGTTCAACTCGTCGAGCTCCCGCTGCCAGCGATCAGACGCTACGCTGTGACCTGCGGCCACCGCCAATTCAGTTGTGTTCCACACAAATACGACATGATCACGCGGTGGCTGCTCCATGTCCAGCCCGCTGACCAGCAGCATCACCGATCACGAAGTCCGGCTGGAGTACTAACGATACGGATTGTTGACCAAAAGCGTTCGCGGTGTGACTTGGCTCAATAGATGCATATGGACCTCCGCATCCAAAATCTCCACTCGCTCCGGCAGCATCTCGCCACCGAGAGCCGGTACCGGAACAAATCCATACATACTGTCGAAATCTACCGGGCCTAACCTATTGAAGACTCGCCTAAAGAGGGGACGGTCATCATCACCGTCAGGATCCAACGTCTCGTGAGAGGTCGAGGTGAACGCTGCCAGAATTTGAAGATCCCGTTCGAAGTCGTTGATCATTCTTCCTGTATTGTCTACAGGAAGGATCATGCCATAGTACGGCACTATGGTCAGGCTCATACCTGTTCGCCGACCCCAGAGATCCATCGTACCGAAAGCTGATCTGGTTACAGCACTCCACTCATCGCGCCCGAACTGAAGATCCAGTTCCGACGTCCACTCATCAACTACGGACTGCCATTCGGCAGGATCACATATCCAATACAAACCATCATAAAATCCGGAGAACCCCAATTCCTGCCATACGCTGAGCAGTAGATTCGGAACGACGCCCGCATATTTTTCGAACCGATCAGCCGGCGCCGACCGGAAGGTAGTCGGCCTACCCCATTTGTTCGTGATTTCATCGACAGAAAAATTCATTATCTACTCAAACTCCATTCCACGTTCAACAAATGATCGCCGAAGCCAGCGCGGATCAAATCCTCAGCATATCGCGTCAATTCCGCCACCCTGACTCCCTTCCATTGGCTTCCTATCGATTTGTTTACATACCCGTCTCCCATCCTAGTGTCTCGAGTCGTTAATTCGTTTGCGCTGTTAGGCTGTGTCGGTGCCGGCGAGGGGGGAACCTTTGGAGTTGACCGAGTCCGAGCGTCGGACCCTGCAGGGGTGGTTGCGGCGCCGGAATATCGGTGCGGCGGCGGTGTTGCGGGCGCGGATCGTGCTCGAGTGCGCTGCGGGTGGTTCCAACACCGAGGTCGGCCGGCGTGTGGGGGTGTCACGGGAAACGGTGCGTAAGTGGAGGGTTCGGTTCGCCCGTGACCGGATCGCGGGGTTGGCCGATGAACCCCGTCCGGGTGCGCCACGCACGATCACCGACGAGCAGGTCGACAAACTGATCGTGGCGACGTTGGAAACGGCACCGCCGCATGGTGATACGCACTGGTCGAGCCGTTCGATTTCAGATGCGACGGGCATGAGCCAGTCCACGGTCTCGCGGATCTGGCGGGCATTCGGACTCAAACCTCATGTGGTGCAGACTTCGAAACTGTCGACCGATCCGTCCCAGAACTAAATGGTTGAAGCGTAAATGGTGTGTGGGGCCCGGAAGAACGACCGCACCGCCAGTTCCATCTGGTCGCGGGTGAGGATGATCTCATCGGCCAGGACGCGTTTGAGGTCGGCGTCGACCAGTTCGTCGGGGTTGAGGTGGGGTGCGTATGCGGGCAGGTAGTGCAGCTCGATCCGGTCGCGGTGGGTTTCCATCCAGGTCGTGGTCGCTTCGCGCGGTGGACCGGGTGCCGGTCCACGACCAGGTGGATCTTGGTGTCATAGCCGCTGATGAGGCGTTTAAAGAAGGTGAGGAACTCGGCGACGGTTCACGCTTGGGAGGAATGGGGTCATGGTTGATCATCTCGCGGAGATGACCAGGAAATTGCGGATGTTGCGAGATGTCGGCGCGGAATCGGAGTTGGAGGACCGTCGTGATTGCGACGAGGATTTCGCTGAGATGTAGCCACCAGACCCAGATCTCGCCGTCCCACGTCGGCAAACCCCCCGCGCCACACGACGGACTGCCGCCGATACATCCGGACGCGGTGCCGAAAACTCCCATCGAGGTCATAGGTTCGGATCAGCCGCAACGCAGACCAGTCACTGCCATTGGGCGGAATGAGGAATTCAAACCCATCGCGCCGCCGAGATATCCAGGGGAGATCCCTTGGACGACGACACCAAAGGGACCGACAGACAGGGCGCGTGGTGCGTTGCTAGAGGAAATTGACCCGTCGGGTCCGCGCGTGGGGGTGGCGGGCGAATTGATCGAAACTATCGATGGACTTCCGGTAGTCGAATACATCGCGGCCCTTGCGAAACAGCGGGCCATTGTTATCGGAGCGGAATCCAAGAGTGTCGGGCCGGTTTATGCCGCTGCGATAGATCTGCGGTACGGCCGAATCACCGAAGGTGTCAACGGAAGTAAAAGATCGCTCCTGGAAACTCATACGCTGCATCCGCTTCTGCGGCAGAATTATGTCGATATAGCCGTCTGGCAACATCTTGTGAAGGGCGAACATGGTATTGGAATCAAGACGTACGACGGAAAGGTGCATGCGGACCATCCGCTGCGTCATGCCGAAGTGAAGGCGATCAACGAATTATTGTGGGCGCGCGAAGTGGTACGTAGGCCAGGTGACCCGGCCCTGAAGTGGGCTGACCTCGAAGAGTTCCGCTTCATCCTCGTTGGCTGCGTGAAGGGAAGGGCTACGATAAGCTGGATCCGGCTCCGGCATGTGCGAACTGCAATGCAATCCTGCGAGGTATCCCCAGCTATTCAGGTCGTTACAGGTATGACCCGATCGACTCTCGGTACGACAGGGCGAGACCCTTCGGAATCGTGGAAAGGTGAAGTGATGTTACGTGTCAATGTTGATGATCTGGTCGAGGGTGAATATGGCGAGGGAGTCGACTACCGTTATGGCGGGGAGCCTTTTACCGGCGAGATGATCGAAATAGCGTCGAACGGTCGTCTCATCAAGAGTGAAATGTACAAAGACGGGGTGCCGCACGGCCCGTCACGTGAATGGTACCCCAATGGCGTCCTGCGTGAGGCGGGGGAATCCAGGAAGGGGGACCCTATCGGTGAGTGGCGGGAATGGCATCCCAACGGAAGGTTGGCCGCGCTGCGTCTTTTCTCCGAATTCGGAAACCCGCTCGGCCATAAACTATGGGACGAGGATGGGTATCTCACCTATGAATCTCCACCTCGTCAGTAGAATCCTGCGGCTCGCTTCGTGGGGTCGATCGGTGTGACCGGGCGCCGGCTGCAGCTGCGTTCATGTACGAAAAATCCGGCCGCACGCTGGGAGGAATTCTATAATGAAAGTGCCGAATCTTCGCGATTTTATGATCTACGTGCAACCATTGCAGTGGGCAATCGCGTCGGATCATCCCGAGCTCCTGTCGGGCGGTTATATGGTAGCTCTCAACGCGCGCATTGAAATAAGGTTCGTCCCCGACGTCTCCGAGTTCGCTCCCCCATGGGATATTCATGAGTTCAATCCGGCAGTCGCGGTCGAATCCCGACCGGAGGCGCGCATATGGGCCATGCGTACGTCAGATTACTCAGCGACTCCGAACCCTGGCTTGGCAGGTACTGCGGAGACTGTACTCTTGCTCCCCTATGCAGACGACCTCAGCGAAGGTGAGACTGATCGGGGTGTCGTTTGGTATATCGATACCGCGCAATGGGCGGCTCTCGTTCTCGAGCTGGAGGACCTCTCCGGTCGCACCAACCCGTTCGGGCGATTCGTAACTCTCTCCGAGATAACAGGTAACAGTCTATGGCACTTCCTGACCGAGCGGTTTCTCACGTCCGATCTTCTCGCCCACGAAACAGTCAAGGTGATACAACAAGCCCGTTAGCCTCGATTTTTCGCCAGGGCTCCGTCAAAGTCGCTTTTCAGCAGGTCAACAGCAGCTCGAATGGTCTGGTGAAGTCGTATGCGTAGTGGCGTAACGCGGCAGCGATGTTGGTGTGCCCGGCCAGACGGGTGAGGCTGATCGCGGTATTGCGCAGGGTCGCCAGGACGTGCGGGGCCGAGCCGGTGCGGGCCCGGCAGCGGTCCTCGTCGTAGACGACGTCACGGATCCTGTGCCCGGTTCTCGATCCCCCAATGCCCCCGCAACCAGCCGGCGATTTGTTCGGCAGTGGCGTCGAGCGCAGACAGGCTGGTGACCGCGTACACGGTTTCGGTGCTGCGCTTGCCGCTGCGACGGTCGGTGCGTGTGCGAGTGATCCGCAGGACCTGCTCAGCACCGGGAAACCCGTGCAGGGCGGCGAACGCGGACAGGAACAGCGCGCGTTTGAGGTTGTGGTTGCCGGAGCGGCGGGGTATTCACCGCGGATGGAGCTGCCGGAGCGGTGGGTGATCGGGGCGATGCTGGCGTAGGAGGCGAGGTGGCCGGCCTAGTACTCCAGCCGGACTTCGTGATCATGGTCTGAGTTGGGATCGTCGCTGGTAGTGGCTGTGGCGGGCGCGGTATTGGTGTCGGCGGCGCCAGGTCGACCAGGCCAGCCGGTGCCGGGTGCTGCGGGCGGGGTTGAGGACGAGAACAGCGAGTAGATGCCTGATCTCGTTGCGGGTCAACGCGATCAGGCCCGTCTTGGCGGCCGGGCTGGTGGTAGCCGGTTCGGTGGCGGCGAGGGCGGTGAGGAATGCGTGGGCGAGCATCGCCAGGATCGTCCAGCGCCGCCATGACCGCCAGCGGCGGACTTGATGCTGGTCCAGCCCGCACAGTCCCTTGCCGGTCTGGAAGTTCTCCTCGATCGACCACTTGTGGCCGGCGACGGTGACCAGCCGGTGCAACGGCACCGGTTCGGGTGCGTAGCAGCGGTAGTAGGCCAGCTCACCGGTGGTTCGGTTGCGGCGGATCAGCAGCCGCCGATGCCCGGCCGCGGCGGCGTCGGTATCGGGATCGATGCCGATCCACGCCCAGTCGTAGAGGCGGGGGCCTTTCGCGCCGTCCCCGGCCGAAAGGGGTTGCCAGCCGCGCCGCGGCACGCGGGTAGCGAGTTCGTCGGCGCGGCAGCGGCCGGTCGTGGTGTTCACGCGCCGGTCACGGGCGATGGCCAGGACATACCCGACACCGTGGGCCTCGAGTCCGCCCCGCAAACCGGGGTCGGCGCCGTAGACCTCGTCGCCGGTGACCCACGGCGCCCTCACGCCCGCGTCGAGTGCGCGGGTGATCATCGCCTGTGCCAGCGCGGGTTTGGTCGCGAATCCGACATCGTCGGAAACACCGGCCTGCGTGCAGCGGTCGCGGTCGCTGGTCCAGGATTTCGGCAGATAGAGTTCGGCACCGAGGAACGCGTGCCCGGCCTCGGTGACATACCCCGACTGCAAGGCAACACTATTCCAGGGAGTGGGGAAATGATTCTACCATGAGCGAGATCGAAAACTTGGAGCGCAACCCACACTTCGGTAAGGCGCCGGGGCAGTGGCTGACGCTGAAGATACATCTGGGTGAAGATTCCGATGTGGAGAAGAAGATTTTGGGGGTGATGCGGCAGTGGATTGTGGCAACCGAGCCCGATCGGCCTCATCACTTGCGGATCGACGACTTTCCTTCTGGGAAATCGGTCGATGCGGTACCAGGAGATCTGGGTGCATATCTGAAATCTTTCCTGCCCGATTGGTTCATCGAGTCGTTCGAAGGGCACTCGAGGCAAGAGATGCGGGAGAATGAAAACCTATGGGACTATGACTCGTGGGTTTATGCAATGGAGAATCGCGTTTGGAGCTGGTGGGGACATAGCCGTAACGATTCCATGCTGGTAGTGCAACTGCAACTCGATTCGTGGCCGTACAGTATCGGACCACTTCGCTACCTGGCTTGGGTGGCGGGCGGCAACCTTGTATCGGTCGAGGAATAGTTGATCGATGACGTATGGGCTTAGCCTCGATCTTTCGTCGGGTCTTCGGCCCGGCGTGGTCGGGTTCGGATTGGTTTCCGGCGGTTGATCAGCAGCCGGTGGGCAACCGAGGGTAGCCCGGTCAGCGGGTGGCTGCTGGGGGTCCACGGGCCCGGATGAAGGTCCTTAAGTTCGTAGGGGCAGTTCGTTGTGCTGCGACCCGGGTGGGTCGGGTGTGGCTGGGTATGTGGTTGCAGGCCCTGGTGGTGCGGCTTGAAAGGACTGGCCGCCCGACTCGCCTGGACTTCCTGGGCCGCCGATTGAGATCGAACGCGTCGCTGCGATCACTCAGCATCGAGGCTGGGCAGTGCTGTTGACGCGCTACCAACGCCCTAAGGCGATCCGTCGCGCCGGAGTCGATCGGGTGACCCACGCGCTGGCCAAAGCCGGTATCCGCAACGCCGCGACGATCGCGCAGGCCGCGGTCGGGGCTGCCAGAACCCAGACGGTGGGCCTGCCCGGCGAAGACGTCGCCGCCCGGCTGGTCGCGGCGATGGCGAAGGAGGTGATCGACCTCGACGCGCGGATCAAGGACACCGATACCGCGATAGAGGATCGATTTCGCCGCCACCGGCTGGCCGAGGTGATCACCAGTATGCCCGGAATGGGCTTCCGTCTCGGAGCCGAATTCCTCGCCGCCATCGGCGATCCGGGTGTTCTTGCTTCCCCCGACCACCTGGCCGCCTGGGCGGGGCTGGCGCCGGTGTCCAGAGATTCCGGTAAACGCACCGGCCGATTGCATACCCCTACCCGCTACAACAGATCCCTGCGGCGGGTGTTCTACATGTCCGCGTTGACCAGCATCCGCTGTGATCCCGAATCCCGCGCCTACTACGACCGCAAACGCGCGGAGGGCAAGTGTCCCGTCCAAGCTGTCATCTGCCTGGCTCGCCGCCGTATCGACGTCCTGTGGGCACTCATGCGCGACAAAAGAACCTGGACACCGCACATGACGGTCACCGCTCGAGCGGCTTGACAACGTCATTGAGAGTCCTTTCGGTGGTCGTTGGGATGGTTTTCGGCTGGTCAGTCGGGTTGCAGGCGGTCCAGGGCGGTCAGCAGGAGGCTGGTGCCGCGGTGGTGTCGGGATAGGCGCAGGTGGATGCGGCGGGCGTGGCGGGCGATTCGTACTGGGATCGAGAACAGCTGCAGGCGTAGTGTGCGTGCGATCTCGGCCTGCCGTCGATCACCGGACCCGTCACACCTCGCGAAGACAGCTGGGTCCACATCGGGGACTGATCGTCAGGTATGCGGTGCGCCTACGGTGCTGTTCCGGGCACACGGGGCCTGGTGCGCGGCGGGGAAGCGGTTCGCGATTGGTTTGCCTCGCCTCGGGTAGGCCGGATATGTCAGCCGACCGGCTGAGCGGTCACCGTGTAAAGGGAGTGATTCGACATGACCCAGTCGTATGGTTCGTGGGACGAACCGCAGGACTCCGGACCGCCGGATGCCGTCGAGACCGACCCGGCCGCGCTCAACAGTGCCGAGGATCTGGACGAGGATCGCCTGCACGCGGATCCGCTGGAGAAAGCCATGGATCCGCCCGAGCACTGGACCGGCGTCACCGAGTACGGGATGACTCCGTACGAGCAGGCGCACGACCGCGGGCTGGACGAGCGGCTCGCGGAAGAGGAGCCGGACGTGTTCGACCGTGCGCAAGCGGGGGAGGAGTCGCAGGCCGAGGACTCACGGCCGGCTGAAGCCGCCGCGGTGCGGGTAGGGGAAGAAGAGCGGCGGGCGGACACTTACGAGGAAGATCTGGGCATCTCGGCGGACGGCTGACCCGGCCGTTCGTGAAACCGGGGATGCCGGTAATCAAGGCTCACGGAAGAATCGGTGCGCACGCGGATCCCGCAGCGGGCCTTGCTCCTCGGGGTCCGCGTCCTGGGTGCGCTGGTGATAGGGGAACGCGAACCAGAGCAGGACGAACAGCAGTGCCGCGGTGACGCCCGCGATCGTCGCCGCGACGGGTCCCGCGACGAAGTCGAAGATCAGGACCGCGACTCCGGTGAGCGCGAAGCCGAGGAACAGGATTCCGATGACCGCGCAGCGATGGGCGCTGCGGACGATGTGTTCGAGGCGGTGGCGGCGGAAGAGCATGCGGTGGGCGGCGACCGGTGCGGTCAGGAACACCGTGGCGGCGATGGATGCGGCGGCGACCAGGAGATAGTCGACGCGCATCGCGGGGGACAGTTCCGGGAACCGGCTCTGGAAGGGCAGCGTGAGCAGGATGCCGGTCAGCACCTGTACGCCGGTCTGCACCACACGCAATTCCTGGAGCAGGGTCGCGAAATTGCGGTCCAACTGTTCGGTCCGGCTCTCACCGCGCACCCGCAGATCCCACAGCCTGTCGTCCTCGTCGTCGTGGAGGGCGTCACCGGCTCGCCCTGCCGCGTCGCACGCCCGCGTGTCATCGACCGACGCCCTCGCTGGTCCGGATATCGGCTGGCGTGGATCGGTCATGGGTATCTCGAAACATGCGTTCGTCGGTGTCCTCGATGCGACGCGGTGGGCCGTGGCACATGGTCGGACAGGTTCGCCTGGCTGGAAACCCAGATGGTGATACCCGTCGTGGAGCGGTCGAACCGCCGACGCCGGCAGTCGACGACTACGCGTAGAAGCCGTCTCGCAGATTGATGCCGTGCTCCACCCACACCTTGAGCGCGGCCAGCATGCCGGTCCAGCCCTGGCAGTTGCCGAAAGCGTTCTTCGCGCCGTCCGGTGTGGGCTGCCAGGACGATTCGGTGATGGTCACCAGGGTGCGGGTGTCGCCGTCGAGGGGCTCGAATTCGAAGGTCGTCGTGGTGGTGCCGCGACCGTTCGCGGTGGCCTGCCCATCCCATTCGATGACGATGCGGCGCGGCTTGTCGGCCTCGATCACCCGGACCGGGAACGCGCCGGGAAAGTCGTGGAAGTCCCAGGTGACCTCGGTGCCCGGCTCGAGACGCCCACGAGCGCCACCGGTCGTGAAGTACTTCGAGAGCTGCTCGGGGTCGGCGACGGCCTCGTAGACCTCGGCGCAGGGACGGGCGATGCGACCGGAAACGGTGAAGCTGATCTCGGAGAGTTGGTTCTGCACGGTTGTCATGTGATATTTTTACAACATGTTGGAGAGGGGCGTCAATGGATCGGACGATGACCGCGTGTTCAAGGCGCTCGCGTCCGCGACACGGCGTCGCATGCTGGACGCGCTCAAGACCGGTTCGCTGACCACCGGCGAACTGTGCGCGCAACTGCCCGAACTCGACCGGACGACGGTGCTCCAGCACCTCCGGGTGCTGGAGCAGGCCGAACTGGTCATCGGGCGCAAGGTCGGGCGCGAGCGACATCTAGCGCTGGCGCCCCTGCCGATCAAGCGGATCTACGACCGCTGGATCGGCGAATACGCGCGTGCCGCTGTCGAGTTGCTCGATGAACTCGACAGCGGCACGTGATCGGAACTCCTATTTGTCGGGCCAGGTCCCGGTCAGTTGCTCGTAACCGGCTGCTCCCGCACGATCGACCGCCGCCTTGATCAGGCCGAAGATCGCTCCTTGCAGGGCGGCGGCGATGAGCACTTCTCTCCAGGTGTAATCGGCCGCGGTCGCGCGGGGAGCCTCGTCGTGCCCACTCACTCCGCGCCACACCCGGGTGAACACCGCGTTGGCCGCGATCCCGCCGAGAACACCCAGGACGATGCCGAGCGGCTTGTACAGGGTCTTCATGCGCGCCTCCGTCGCAGAATCGCCCAGGTCAGAACCGCCGCGGACACGGCACCGATCAGCGCGACGGGCACGCGGTTCCTGCGGATCGATTCCGTGGCCTGCTTGACGATGTCCTCCACCGGCTCCGATATCGACGGGGTGGCGTTCGCGAGCAGGTCGCCTGCCTTGGCTCGGGTGCGAGCCGCCGTGTCGAGCGCGTGTTGTCCGGCCTCGGCCGTGCGCTGCTTGGCCGCTTGCGTGGTGTCGTGGATCTTGGTCTCGGCGCGGGCCGGAAGGTCGAGCTTGTCGGTCAGTTCCGAGACGGTCTGTTCGAGTTCTTCTCGGGCCAGGTCACGGTCCACGCGGATCTCCTCCGGTGTCGCGGGGAATTCGGAGCGGTCTTCGGTCATCGTCGGCTTCCTTCTCGTATGGCGGCCACGTCCTCCCGGACGCCTTCCTGGGCTTCGGTCGGCAGCGGCGGGGCCGCGCGCATCACGGTCTTCTTGCCGATCAGTGCCAGAACGCCGCCGACCGTCAGCAGCGCGACGCCCACGATCAGCGCCGAGACCCACTCGGGCAGGACCAGTGCCAAGGCGAACACCGCGGCCGCGGTCAGCGCCACGCCGCCGTAGAGCGCCAGGACCGCGCCCGCCCCGGCCACACCGGTGCCCTTGGCGATTCCGCCCGCCTTCTCGGCGATCTCCGCTCGAGCCAGCCGCATCTCGTCCCGGACGAGCCGCGACACCTGCGCGGTCGCGTCCTCGACCAACTCCGACATGGAGCGCTCCCCGGGTGTCACCCGGGGCTGTATGTGCTGAACCATCGGCCTGTCACCTCCTTCGTGCCGTCTACCCGGCGATGTGCGCAGGAAACGGGAACATCGTCGGTTGTGCCGACCGAGAGGGAAGCTATGTCATGACCGGTGGTGATTCTCGGCCGCGCGGAGTCCGTCGCCTTCGTTCGGCCGCGCGGTGGTGGGGTGCAGGAGGAAGTGAAGCAGGGGTCTCTCGGCGGATCGGCCGCGCCAGACCGTCCGGCACAGCAGTGCGTCGCCGGTCAGTCTCCTGACCTCCGCCGCGAGAGGGCGCGCGAGCCGCGGGGTGGCGGCGGTGTCGTAGTCGATGACGAGATGCCCGGGCTTCGTGGGGTGCTGACCGATATCGAAGAACAAGGCGGGGCCTTTGCCGGCGAACACATTGTGCCCGCTGGTCACCGCGAGGGATTTGCCGCGGAAGACCGTCGGCATCCCCCGGTTCAGCTGTTCGCGCAGCGGACGCCACAGTGCGTCGACTCTGTCGCTGCCTCGCACGGTGAGGAGTTCGACCGTGAACAGCCCGCGTAGCCGATCCGGTGCCGGTGATTCGAGTCGGTCGAACTGCGCGTCGAGTTCGTGTCCGGTGGCGAGCCGAAGCCAGGCCGGGGAGGGGGTGACGCGGGTGACCGCAGAGTCGGGGCTGGACATGATGTTCTCCTGCATGATCGAGGAATTCGACGGGGTATCGGCTCGGCGCTTCATCGGTTCTGCTCCTCGACGGCAAGTGCGGCGATCCGCTCGGCGAGTGCCGAGATCGTTCGCGAGGGTGGGACGCCGGGTGCTGCGGGGAGGACCGAGCCGTCCGCGATGTAGAGCCCGGGGTGCCCGAGCACCTGCCCGCTGTGGTCGACCACCGCGTCCTCGGCGCGTCGCGCCATCGGAGCGCCGCCGAGCATGTGCACGGTCCACAGGCCGGCGGCTCGGCTTCCGAAGGGGAAGTTCGCCATGGCCCGGCGTGGGCGGTAGCTCTTCGCGAGGCGGCTGCTCACGTCGTCGACATGGTCGTAGAACTGCCTGTCGGCGGTGCGGCTGATCGTGCACCCGAGGCCGCGGCCGTCGAAGGTCAGTGTGCCGTCGAGGCTGCTCGCCCCCATGGCGAACAGGAACCGGGAGCGGGCGAGTTCCCGGCCGAGCCTGCCGCGCCCGGAGGTAGGAGCCGATGCCTCGCCCACGAACAAGGATGTGTCTCCGTCGCTTTCGCCCTGGGCCAGGGCGTTGAAGATGGCACCGCGTGTGACCGGTCCGCTTGCGACACGCCAGAGCAAGGTGGCCTGGTCGCCGTTGGTGTTGAAGTTGTTCCCCAGGGCCGGTGGCAGGGCGGTGAGCAAGCCCGCGGCGCGGGATCGGAACAGCAGTCGGGTCGTGTTGAGTGCTCCGGCCGCCAGCACCAGCCGGCGCGCATCTGCGGTGCGTGTTCGCCGGGTGCGGTGATCGAGCCAGCGAACGCGATATCCCCCGGTGACGGCTCCGACATGGCTGACATCGCTGAGATCCTCGATGACCGCGCCGCTGCGCTTCGCCGATTGCAGATACGTCAGATCCAGCGAGTTCTTCGCCCGGTGCGGACAGCCCGCCACGCACTGATTGCACAGTCGGCATGTGGTCTGGGGTGCTCCCGCCGAGTTGATGAAGGACGCCGGTACGTCGGGATCGGCACCGAAACTGATCGCGAGTTCGACGGGTTCGGTCTTCCAGCCGCCCAGCGGACCGATCGCGGCACCGAGATCGCTGCCGCGTCGCTGCCAGTCCGGCAGTTCGGCCGGGCGCATGACGCTCGCCGACAAGGCGATGTACTCGGCCATCTCGGCGGCGGTGATCTCGGGAGGGAAGGCATCCCAGTAGGAGGGTGGCGGAGAAGCCTGGCAGTCCCCGTAGACCAGGGAGCCGCCACCTACGCCGCTGGCGCCGACCGTCCACAGGTGATCGAAGCGATGCACCTCGAACAGGCCACGCCGGTCGACCCGCACGTCCACGGTTCTCGATCGGCCACTCAGCCGCAGGTTGCGGAGGAATCGGTGGGAGGTTCGTCCCCGCGGGAAGGGAAGCCGTTCTTCGTCGTCACCGGAGCCCCACCACGGCCCTCGTTCGATGACGAGCACGCGGGCCCCTGCCTGAGCCAGCCGCGCGGCGACGATCGCACCGCCGAATCCGGAACCTACAACCACGATGTCATACACCAGCGCCTCCTCATACGCCACCGTATTCATACGGTGGCGTATGAATACGGTAGGGTACTGTCGGCGTGCGGGGCAACCAGCCCGATAGGACCACCGACGAGCAGGAGAGGCGGCAAGGGCTGATGGGGGCGCGGAATCCGAGCAGGCGTCCTCGTCTTTCGGCGCGCGACTGGATCGACGCGGCGCTCGGCGCATTGGAACGCGACGGTGTGCCCGCGGTGGCGGTCGAGCCCTTGGCCGCCGGGCTCGGCGTGACCAAAGGGAGTTTCTACTCGCATTTCCGGGACCGCGACGAACTTCTTCGCGCCGCGCTCGGCGCGTGGCGTGACGACGAAGCGGCACGCGTGGAGCAACTCGCCGACACGGCGCTGACCGCGCGCGACGCGCTGGCCGCCGTCGTGAGCGACATGTTCGACAACGACGCGGCCGGGCGGCTGTTCGCGCACGTGTGCGCCGCCGGGGCCGACGCCACCGTCGCCCCCTACGCGCTCGAGCACGCGCTCGCCAAAGTGGAGACTCTGACCGACCTGCTGCGCAGAGGGGGGACCCCGGAGGAGGGAGCTCTGCGCACCGCCGAACTCACCTACACCGCGTACATCGGCTATTGGCGGATCAAGAGCATGTTTCCCCCTGGCGACGACACTGCGCTACCCGGCTACCTCGGTCATCTGCGATCGAAGTTGTTCCCCGGCGATCGGTGATCCGGTCGTGGTGCGCCCAGTCGGCACGATTCGGTGATGTCCGCTCATGCCGTCCCGCATCTGCGCCATCGCTCGGTGGACAGGATGCCGGCCGATCCCGCAGAGTGGCCGACGCAGGTGACCGCTCGGGCGTTCTGCGCGACACCTGCGACACGGCTCCGGATGCCGATGAGCACCCGGAGCGAAGCAGCGGGATGTCCGCCACCGCGGGCTGCGCGTCGCCGGGAGGGTCCCTCAGCGTTCCAGGGTGAAATACAGCAGCGTGGCGCGACGCCTGCCGATCGTCAGATACATGGCGCCGAGCAGGATTCCGGGCCCCAGCTCGGCCAGTTCGCCGGTGATTCCGCGTAGCGGGCGCGGATTGCGCGGCTGGTCGTAGTCCAGGATGGTGTGGCCGTCGTCGGCGGTAGCGCAGGCGTAGCCCGCGAAGGTGCGGGGGTGCCGCCCGCTAAGCCACATGTTCGTTCCGTCGGTGGCATGGAATCGCTTGCCGCGCCACAGCGGTTGCCCGATGGCGCAGGCCATCCGGGTGATCGGTGCGCGCAGCGCGTGGGGAAGCCGCTGGAAACCCGCGATCGCGAGGATCGTGCCGGTGTAGTCCCCGAGGAGCGGATCCGCCGCTGGTGGCGCGGCGGTCATGTGCGCCGAGAGTGCGGCGAAATCGAAGGCGTCGCGCGCTGCGGGGATGTTCATGGCTTGCTGGGGCATCGGATACTCCGTAGATCGGTGTGGACGAGGACGGTTCAGCTGTTCGCGATGAACGCGCTCTGACGTTCGGCGAGTGCGGCGATGGTCATCGACGGAGGGACGCCCGGCGCGCCGGGCAGGATCGATCCGTCGGCGACGAACAGCCCCGGATAGCGATGGACCTGCCCGGTGTGATCGACGACGCCGTCGGCCGGTGTGTCGGCAACGCGCACGCCGCCGAGTGGGTGCACCGACGTCAGTCGCCTGCTGGTCGCGCCGAAAGGGGCATTGATCAGCGAGCGCTTCGCCCGGTAGCCTCCGGCGATCCGCCGGGCGTGTTCGCCGATCCGGTCGAAGATTTCGGGATCATCGGTGCGGTCGGCGTCGATGTGGAGGTTGTGGCCGTCATAGGTGGTCTCGACGGCGATGCGGTCGGCTCCCATGCCGATCAGCAGCGCGGTGCGCGGGAACAGCCTGGTCACCGCGGCGGAAGGCGTGAGCAGGCCGATGCCGACTTCGCCGGTCAGGAACTCTCGTCCGTCGACCGCCTCGGTGTGGTAGGCGGCGACCGGTGGGCCGTCGTCGCCGTCGATCCTGGTGGCGGTTCGGTGCACGATGCTGACCATGTCCGCGTTGGGAGTGAATCCACGCCCGAGTGCCGGACTCAGCATCGGCAAGGTCTTGTGCCGGTCCCTGGCGGCGAACAACAGTCGCATCGTGCCCAGCGTTCCTGCCGAAAGGATCAGCCGTGGTGCCGATTCGACACAGCTGCGGTGGCGGATGTGGTCGTGATAGCGGACGCGCCAACCCGTCGGGCGGTGGTCGATCGCGGTGGCTTCGCTCATGGGCCGCAGTGTCGCGCCGTGACGTAACGCCGACGGGATGTAGGTGTGGGCCATCGTGGACCGGACCGGTGATCCCGGTTGCTCGAAGGTCGCCGCGAGGTCGGGGAAATGGGCGGCTCCCAGACCGGCGGTGGCCAGTGCTCGCTCGAAAGCGCGGACTCTGTGCGGGACGTGCGCGACCGGCTTCGGGGACAGCATCGTCCGTACCGCTTCGAAGTGTGGTCGCATCTCGGCCGCGGTGATGTCGGCGGGCAGTGCCCGGAAGTAGTCGTCGTGCGGCGGTACCTGCATGTCGGTGTAGACGAGCGATCCGCCGCCGACTCCGCTGGCGACGACGCAGGTGAGATGGGCGAACTGGTGCAGCTCGTAGAGACCGCTGGAACGGATGGTGGCCGACGCGCTCCGCGTGCCCGCGGACCACCGGACGCCTCGCACCAGGTGGGCCGCGCCGCGCGCCCGCGTGGGCGCGCCGTCCGGGGCACCATCTCGCCAGGCTCCGCGCTCGAGGATCAATACCTTCAGGCCGCGCTCGGCCAGCCTGGCGGCGGTGACCGCGCCGCCGAACCCCGAGCCGACGACGATGGCGTCCCAGGACGACGAGCGGGTCATGACGCTCGTGCGCCGGCCGCGCCGTCGAAGGCGAGGACCTCGCGCAGGACCCGCAGGGGCGAGACCCGGCGGCGTACGGCCAGGAAGGCCGCCATGTGGGCCGCGCCGATGATGTAGCCGCCGCCGATGATCGCTTCGTCGAGCACGCGGCTGCCGGGCACGGCCTGCCCCCGCAGCCGGCGGATCAGCGCCTCGGCAGTGTTGCCCGAGACGTTCATCACCGTCATGACGCGCACGATGGTGTCGAGGTCCCGGACCTGCTGGGGCGTGTAGTGCTGCCGGAGTTCGTGCTCGAGCCGGGCGTCGGCGGGACCGAGTGCGGCCGCAGCGCGACTCTGACCCCAGACGACGGCGATCAGGCGATCGTCGGTCGTCGTTGCCGGGTCGAGGCCGACCAGCTCGGCCAGCGCGTCGCGATCGGCTCCCGCTGCGATGGCGGCCCCGTTGTGCACGTAGGCGCAGAACTTGCAGTCGTTGACCATGGCCACGGCGAACATCACCTGCTCGCGCAGCAGCGGATCGATGCGTTCGGGACGCCACGCGCGCCCTGCGTCAGGCCCGCGGCGTGCGACCTGGACCACCTCGCGGCTGAGCTGCGGAAGGGTGTAGGTGCGCTTGCGGAACGGCGCCGCCATCGGGTTCGCGCTCGATGGTGCGGTGCGGGTCATGTCGCCTCCGAGGGTCGTCGGCACTGACACGCGCGTCGGCAACGGTTGATCACCGCTGCCGACGCGCGTGGCTGTCAGCGCTCTGAGTCATCAGTGTTCCGTGGTCGGTCGGCACCGGCCGGTCACGACTTGTTATCAGTGATTACATTGTGATCGACGATCGAACTGTATGCGCCATTGGCGTAGGGTGTCAATCGGGAAACGACCGGATGCAGCGGCGAAACGGAGGTGGGCGTCCATGTCGGCATCGGCTGAGGAACCCTCGCGGCGCGATGTCAGGCGGCAGGAGACCATCGAGGAGATCAAATCCCGGGCCCGTCGGCAGTTGGCCGAACGCGGGGCCGGTGGGCTCTCGCTACGGGCGGTCGCCAGGGATATGCGGATGTCGTCGGCGGCGATCTATCGCTACTTCGCGAACCAATCGGACCTGATCGGCGCGCTGTGCGTCGACGCCTATCTGGCGCTGGGCGACGAATTCGAGGCCGTCCGCGACCGCAGCGTCGCCGACGATCCGAGCGCGCAGTGCTGGGCGATCGGCCAGGCCGCCAGGCAATGGGCGCTGCGCAACAGCCAGGACTTCGCGCTGATCTTCGGAACGCCCATCGCCGGGTATCACGCCGCCGAGTCGGTCACCGGCCCCGCCGCGGGGCGCGCCGCCTCGATCCCCCTGCTGGCGTACGCCGCCGCGGTCGACGCCGGTGCGGCCGACCTCGATCGGTGCATCGTTCCCGACACCGTCGAGCCCGGCGAACTGGGTGTCTATCTGCTGACGGCGCACCCCTCCGGAACGCCCATCGGCATGGCGGCGGACCGGCTCGCCCGGATGGCCGCTGTCGGACTCAACGCGTGGGCGTCGATCCTGGGATTCCTCACCTCCGAACAGTTCGGCAACCTGCCCCGCCTGATCACCAACGTCGACGACCTGTACGACGCTCATCTGCGAACGGTCATGCGCGACATGGGTTTTCAGCCAGAGGTCATCGAGGCCCACGCGCGCTAGGGCAGTTGCGGCGCTGCGGGGGAGTTGTCCTTCAAGGCGACTCCCGATGCCCCGAGCGCTCTGGCTCCGCCGATCAGGTTCCACGCGATGCTGGCGGCGGCCTCGTAGCTCTGCCCCTCCGGCGGATGGATGTTGGAGACGCAGTTGCGCTCGGAGTCCAGCCGGCCGGGGGTGGGGCGATAGGTCAGGTACACGCTGAGACTGTTCGCGACGGACAGGCCGGGGCGTTCGCCGATGATCGTCAGCATCGTCTCCACGCCCAGCGCCGCGCCCACGTGGTCACCGAGGGCCACCCTGGCCTGCGTGGCGATCACGGGCTCAGCGATGGTGAGCGCGCCGTCGTTGCCCCGCAGCAGTGCCGCCACCAGCGGAATCGCGTGCTCGGCCACCGCGGTCGCGGACAGGCCGTCCGCGATGAGGATCCCGACATCCGCTCCCTGGCGTTCGATGCCTTCCAGCGAGGACGGCACCCGGCCGAGGTCGGGCCGTCGCAGGTACTCGGCACGGTCGGCGGCGCGACTGGTGACGTGGTGACCCGGTCCCAGCCCGAGGCGTGCCAGCCCGGACCGGATGTCCTCGACCGGCAGCGGCGAGTGGACGGCGTCTCGCGCCGCGGCGTGTGCGGCCTGGAAGTCGAGGACTTCGGCGGTGGACAGGGCATACCCGGTGCGCGCGAGACCGATTCGCGCCTGGGTCAGCGGCCGGATGCCGGACCAGGGGTCGGATCCGGTGCCTGCCGGATCGAAGCGGCCGGATGGTTCCGAGTGGACGGTCGGATTCGAGTGGCCGGACGGATCGGAGCGATCGGGGCTCATGCGGTCAGGCTCCGCAGCGGAGAGTGTTCCAGGTCCATCGGGCGCACCCGGCCCTGTCCGTCCGCCAGGCCGATGCGCTGCATCCATTGCTCGAACTCGGGCGCCGCTCGAAGTCCGAGCACGTTGCGCGCGTACAGCGCGTCGTTGAACGACAGGCTCTGATAGCCGAGCATCACGTCGTCGGCGCCGGGGACCGTGATCACGAAGGCGGTTCCGGCGAGCGCCAGCACGCTGAGCAGCACATCCATGTCGTTCTGGTCGGCTTCGGCGTGATTGGTGTAGCAGACGTCGACGCCCATCGGCAGGCCGAGGAGCTTGCCGCAGAACAGATCCTCGAGCCCGGCGCGGGTGATCTGCTTGCCGTCGAACAGGTACTCCGGGCCGATGAAGCCGACCACGGTGTTGACCAGCAGGGGGTCGAAGGCGCGTGCGACGCCGTAGGCGCGGGCCTCCAGGGTCTGCTGGTCGACCGGTACGCCGCCGACGCCCAGATGCGCTCCCGCCGACAGCGCCGATCCTTGTCCGGTCTCGAAATACATGACGTTGTTCCCGACGCTTCCGCGATTCAGCGAGCGACCGGCCTCGGCGGCTTCGGCGAGCAGGGACAGCGTGATGCCGAACGAGGTGTTGGCGCCCTCGGTGCCCGCGATCGACTGGAAGATCAGGTCGACGGGCGCTTGCCGCTCGATCAGCTCGAGGGTGGTGGTGACATGCGAGAGCACGCACGACTGCATCGGGATGTCGTAGCGGAGCCGGATGTCGTCCAGCATCGTCAGCAGCTGCCCGGTGGCGTGCGGGGAGTCGGTGGCGGGGTTGACGCCGACCACGGCGTCGCCCGCGCCGAGCAGCAGACCGTCGAGAATGCCCGCGGCGATGCCACGCGGATCGTCGGTGGGGTGGTTGGGCTGCAGGCGCGTGGCCAGCCTGCCCGGCAGGCCGATGGTGGTGCGGAACGCGGTCTCGATCGACAGGACGCGGCTGACCGCGATGAGGTCCTGGTTGCGCATGAGCTTGCTTACCGCGGCGACCATTTCGGGCGTGAGGCCCGGCGAGACGTGTGCGATCCGCTCGCCTCCATCCGCCTCGCACACCCGTGCCAGCAGCCAGTCCCGGAACTCGCCGACCGTCAGATGGCCGACCGGGGCGAAAGCCTCGCGGTCGTGGGTGTCGATGATCAGCCGGGTCACTTCGTCGGACTCGTAGGGCACGACCATCTCGTCGAGGAACAGCCGCAGCGGAAGGTCCGCCAGGACGTGCGCTGCCGCGGCCCGTTCCGCGTCCGACTCCGCCGCGCACCCGGCGAGCTGGTCGCCGGAGCGCAGGGGCGTCGCCTTGGCCAGCACCTCGGTGAGCGTGCCGAATTGATAGGTATGGCCTCGCGCGGTGTGCTGATATGTCATCGAAGTTCGTCTTCCGCGGCGGCCAGCGCGGCGAATTCCTCGTCGGGGGAGCTGGCGACCAGTCGAGTCCGGCTGTAGAGAGCAAAATACAGCATGAACAGCGCGAATACGATCACGCAGCCGAAGGCCGCGGTGGAGTCGACCAGGAAGGTCGCGATGACCGACAGGACGGCGATCACCAGCGCGAAGCCCGCCGTGACGAGGCCGCCGGGCGTCCGGTAGGGCCGGTCCATGCCTGGTTCCCTGACCCGCAGCACGATGTGGCTGATCATCATCAGCACGTAACTCAGCGCCGCGCCGAACACGGCCATGTTGAGCAGCGTCGCGCCGTTGCCGAAGATCGACAGCACGAAACCGATGACGCCGGGAACGATCAACGCCAGGGCGGGAGCCTTGCGGGAGTTGGTGACCGACAGCCCGCGCGGCAGATAGCCCGCGCGCGAGAGCGCGAACAGCTGGCGCGAGTAGGCGAAGATGATCGAGAAGAAACTGGCGATCAGGCCCGTGAGGCCGATGTAGTTAACGACCGTGGCCGCTGTGCCGGTGCCCAGCGCTTCCACCAGCGGATTGCCGGAGGCCTGCATCGCCGCCGCGCCACCGGCTCCCGGCACGAGAATCAGCACCATCGCGCCGGTCACGACCAGGACCGCCATCGCCGCGATGATGCCTCGCGGGACATTGCGCGCGGGATCCCGCGCTTCCTCCGCGGCGAGCGGAACGCCTTCGACGGCGAGGAAGAACCAGATCGCGAAGGGCAGCGCCGACCAGATCCCGAGGTAGCCGAACGGCAGGAACTCGCTCGCGCCCGCGGCGTCGGGGTCCGGCGCGATGTCGGTCAGGTTCGAGAAGGAGAAGCTGCCGATGCTCGCGATCGCGAAGATCACCAGACCGACGAGGGCGATCGCCGTGATGACGAACATCGCCTTGAGCGCTTCACCGACGCCGGCCAGGTGGATGCCGACGAAGATCACGTAGACGGCCAGGTAGACCCACCAGCCGTCGACGATGCCGAACAATCCGAGCGATTCGACGTAGGCGCCGATGAAGGTGGCGATCGCGGCGGGCGCGATCGAATACTCGATCAGCACCGCCGTCCCGGTGGCGAATCCGCCCCACGGGCCCAGCGCCCGGCGAGCGAAGGTGTAGCCGCCGCCCGCTGTCGGCAGGGCGGCCGACATCTCCGCCATGCTCAGCACCATCGCGGCGTACATGGCCGCGATCACGACCGTCGCGACGAGCAGCCCGCCGAAGCCGCCTTCGCCCAGGCCGAAATTCCAGCCGGAGTAGTCGCCGCTGATCACGTAGCTGACGCCGAGTCCGGCCAGCAGCACCCAGCCCGCCGTTCCGGTGCGCAGCATCCTTTTGCTGAGGTAATGGTGGTCGGTTCCTGCTCCGGTCTCATCAGGTGTGGTGACCATCTGGCTGCTCCTCGAACAGTGTCTATCCCGCCGAGATTTCCATCTCGGCGGGTTCGACACGCGGCTTTTCCGACAGCGCGAGGGTAGAGAGCCGGTGTTTCACAACACTTGCGCGCGTGTTTCGGCTTCGGACACCTCGGGCGGTGCCGGCACCCTCCTTCCGGAAAAGAGGGGGCCGGCACCGATGGTCCCGGAATCCGCCTACTTCGCGGTGAGCCGGACGCGGTCGAAGTCGACCGGTACGTCGAGGGCGAGGTTGATGTAGTTGGTGAACACGTTCAACGCGACGTGGGCGATCGTCTCGACGATGTCCTCGGAGGTCAGGCCCGCGTCGCGCGCGGATCGCACGGCGTCGGCGTCGATCTGCCCGCGCTGGTCGACGAGTTCGGTGGCCAGCGTCAGGATCGCGGCGGTCCTGGGGTCGGCCGAGTAGCCCTTCTGGGCCTCGGTCATCTCCTCGGCGGTGGCACCGGCCTTCTTGCCGAGCAGCGTGTGGGCCGACAGGCAGTAGTCGCAGCGGTTGCGGTCGGCGACGGCCACCGCGATCTGTTCGCCGATCTTGGCGCCGAGGGTGCCCGCGCCGAGAGCGCCGAAGCTGCCCCACATGCTCTGCAGTGCCGCCGGAGAGTTGGCGACGGCCTTGAACATGTTGGGCACGAAGCCGAACGCGCCGTGGATCTGATCGAGCACGTCGCCGCGCTCGTCGGTGACGTCTTCGGTGGTGAGCAGGTCGACACGGGACATGGGGGTGTTCCTTTCGGGGGACTGATCGACGGCCGGAGCGGCCGTGGAACTCGCGGTGGCCCGCACGGCAGGTGGGGTCTGGGCGTCGTCGGCACCTGGACCCCATTTCCGTAGCGGGCGTGCTCATAGTAGGTAGGACTCCTACCTATTTGTCAACAGGGGAGGTCGAAACACCTGGTAGGACGCGCTCGTCCCGTGGTGGACCTCTGGTGTGCGCTGCGCCGAGGGGATTTCGGCGGGGATGCCGCTCCGGGTGTCAGGCGGTCGGGCCGCAGGGCCGCGGGCTGTGTCCGGTCGACGCGCCGTCGTCGTCGCCACGGTCGTGCACGACAACCAGCAGCGTCGCTCGCGGTGTCGAGATCGATCGCACGCGGTGGGGTGTGTCGGAGTGGAAATACAGGCTGTCGCCCTCGTCGAGTCGAAGCGTCTGGTTGGGAACGGTGACCTCCACCGCTCCGGACCGCACGAAGATGAATTCCTCGCCGGAGTGTTCCATGAACGGTGAGTCGGGTTCGGTGGTCGGATGCACGATGAACGGCTGCATCGCCTTGCGTCGCATGCGTGTCGCGATCGGGTCGTACGTTGCGGCCGAAGCGGATTCGTCGACCACCGCGCGTTCGTCGCGGCGCTCCATGGTCATCGCCGAGTCGTCGGCCTTGTCGGAGAACAGCAGGCTCACGTCGGTGTCGAGCGCATCGGCGATCGCGAGTGCCACCGCGATCGACGGAGTGCTCAAGCCGCGTTCGATCTTCGACAGGTAGCTCTTGGTCAGCCCCGTGCGATCGGCGAGGGCCTCCAGTGTCAAGCCTGCTCGCCGGCGGTGCGTCCTGAGAAACGCCGCCATCGTCACTTCTCCTTCGTTCTGTCCCGATTCGTGTCACGAATAGTAACAAGGTTGCGTTTAGGAAACCTTGTGTCCTATCGTCACCGTTGTGTCCTATCGGACAACGGAAGGAGAAACGACTGTGACAGCCCCCGAACGTGTCGGGACCACGATGAGCCTGGGGAAAGGCGAATTGATGGACGCCGCGAAGAGCGCCATGCTCACCCAGATTCCCGAGGCCGGGTGGTCGGACCGGCAGAAGATCGCTCTGACCTGCCGTTCCCTGTTCGACGCCGGCCACGATTCCGGCCTCGCCGGGCAGATCTCGGCCCGTGGCCGGACTGACGGAACCTTTCTGACCCAGCGCCTCGGTCTCGGCTTCGACGAGATCACCGAGGACAATCTGCTGCTCGTCGATGAGGACCTCGAGGTGCTCGAAGGCGACGGAATGGCCAATCCCGCCAACCGTTTCCACAGCTGGATCTACCGCGCCCGCCCGGATGTCGGCTGCATCGTGCACACCCACCCGCTGCATGCCGCGGCGCTGTCGATGCTCGAAGTGCCCCTGCAGGTGTCGCAGATGGACACCACGCCGCTCTACGACGACTGCGCCTTCCTCGCGGACTGGCCGGGTGTGCCGGTCGGCAACGAAGAGGGCGAGATAATCTCGGCGGCGTTGGGCGACAAACGCGCCATCCTGCTGGCCCATCATGGTCAGCTCGTCGTCGGCGCCACCATCGAAGAGGCGTGCTCGCTGGCGCACCTGATCGAACGTGCCGCCCGGCTCCAGCTCCTCGCGATGGCCGCGGGCGAGATCAAGCCGCTGCCCCCGCGCCTGGCCCGCGAAGCCCACGACTGGACGCTGACCCCGCGGCGCAGCGTCGCCAACTTCTCCTACTACGCCCGCAAAGCGCTGCGCTCCCACCCGGACGCCGTCAACCAGTGAACGACTCGAGGAGAACTCAGCTCATGACCCACCCCATCTCGGGCATCGTCGCCTATCCCATCACCCCGTTCACCGCCGAGGACACCATCGACGTGGACGCGTTGCGCCTGCTGCTGGACCGGATGATCGAATCGGGCGTAGACGCGATCGCCCCGCTCGGCAGCACGGGCGAATCGGCATATCTGACCGACGACGAATGGACGACCGTCGCCGCCGAGACCATCGCCCATGTCGGGCAACGCGTCCCGACCGTGGTCGGTGTCTCCGATCTCACCACCTCGGGCGCCGTGCGCCGGGCGAAGCTCGCCGAGCGGCTGGGCGCGACCGCCGTCATGGCGTTGCCGACGTCCTATTGGCGACTGACCGAAGACGAGGTGCGAGTGCATTTCACGACGGTGGCCGCATCCGTCGGCCTGCCGGTCATGGCCTACAACAATCCGGCCACCACCGGGATCGACATGTCACCGGAGTTCCTGTTCGACCTCGTCGGCGCCGTCGACAACATCACCATGGTCAAGGAATCGACCGGCGACATCACCCGCATGAACCGGCTGCGTGAACTCAGCGGCGGCACCCTGCCGTTCTTCAACGGCAGTAACCCGCTGGCCTACAAGGCGTTCGGCGCCGGTGCGGCCGGCTGGTGCACCGCCGCACCCTGCCTCATTCCCCGTCCCATCGTCTCGTTCCATCGGGCCGTCGCCTCGGGGGAGACCGGCCGGGCGGAAGCGATGTGGGAACATCTGCGACCGTTCCTGGAGATGATCGTCAGCCGTGGCCTGCCGACCACCATCAAGTCCGGGCTCCGCAGCATCGGCGTCGACGCGGGCACGCCACGCCGCCCGCTGCTACCGCTCGACGAGCACGAGACGGCGCGTCTGCACGAACTGATCACCGTCTGCGAGACCCATCTCTGATGGGTGATCCGGATGCCGGTCGGCCGCGCGTTTCAGGCGGCCGGCTGGTGCTCGGGGCAGTCGGTCCGCAGCTCGGTCAGCGGTAGCGGCGCGTTCAGCAATCGGCAGTGATGGGGCGCCACCCGATCGGAATGCGCGTGTGCCTCGAAGAAGCGGCAGCTCGTGCAGACCCTCGCCACGCTGATCACGCCCTGACGCTGGAGCCCGGCGATCATCGACAGCACGGTCTGCAATGTCGCGGCCCGGTCCTCGACAGGCACTCCGAGCAGGGTCCGCACCGCCGGTGTGTCCCATTCCCGCAGATCGTCGACCACTTCGCATCCGCGCGGGGTCGGTGTCAGCACCCGTCGTCGGCCGTCGCCGCCCGGCGATCGGCTCAGCAGGCCCTTGCGCTCCAGCGCGGTCACCGCGTCGGACATCGTCGGGCGCGTGACATCGCATTCCGCGGCCAGCGCACTGACCTCGCGGCGCGGCGGCGGGTTTTTCGACAGCGCCAGCAGCACCTGTTGCTGCAAGGGCGTCAGCCCGTGGTCACGAGCGCTGCGCTGTGCCAACGCGCGCACGCCACCGCTCAACCGTTCCAAGGCGTCGACCAAGCGGCGGTCGAGGTCGTCATCGGAATGCATCATCACCGCCGTTCATAGGTAGGAGTCCTATTGTATGGCGGATCCGGATGCGGGACAGACCTGATATCGATGATCCCCCCGGACAGGGCAGTCCCCGGTAGTCTCCATCGACACCATGAATTGCGGTCGTCGCCGAAATTCCGGTATTCGACTGGCTTGCCGGGGGCTTAGCCGGATCTTGGAAAAGCATCACCACGGTCGATGGACGTCTCCATCGGCGGTGTGACCCTTTTCCGGTGTTCCGGTATGTATCCAGTCTTCTCCGCTCTCCCCGTCTGTCAATACCCTGCGGCCCGAAATATCGGCGTATTTCGAAATTTCTCCGGCAGCGTTCTGTGTTCCTCGAAGCCGCGAGGAATCCCGTGACGAGCTCTCGCTCACCCGACGCCGGTGGCGCTCACGTGGTCAATCGCGGGCGGGTGTGGCCAGGCGGAGGATCGCGTCGCGCAGATCGTCGCGCGGTCGTCCGTCGGCGAGCTCGATGAGAGCGGTCTCGGCGATCGCGGCGACCAGCAGGACGGCGAGGGGCTCGGGGTGGTGCCAGCCGACCGCGGCGAGGTCGGCGGTGAGGACCTGAGCCGCCTGCTCGTTGCGCCGACCGACTTGCTCGCCCAGCCCGGCCTCGGTTCTGGCCTGGACGAGCAGAGCCTTGGTCGCCGGTTCGGCCAGGCACCCGTCGAGATAGGCCGCGAGGCCGGTGGCCAGTCGTTCGGCGCCGGGCGGGCGCCCGGCCAACTGCTGCTCGACCTTGTCGAACAGCTCGTCGTGAAATGCCTCGTGCAGCGCTCGGATGTAGTCCTCGCGGCTGCGCCAGTGCTGGTAGAAGCTGCCCTTGGCCATCTCGGCGGCGGCGGTGACGGCACTGACCGACAGTTTGGTCAGGTCGGAGCCGGCCAGCAGTGTGCGTCCCGCGTTCAACAGGGCGCGACGACCGGGTTCGGCGGGTCTCATGGGGTTGATCCTGCCTGATCGATGAGGAGCCGCCCGGATGGAGTCGCGGAACAGCGCGATCTCACCGGGCACCTGGGGCGGCCGGCGGCACCAACGGACCGAGGAGCGGCGCGACCAGGGTGCAATCCACCGGTCGCGCGTGCTCGGGGTCGAGCGCGTTGAGGACTTCGGCGACCGCGATCGGGTCCGAGGTCAGTCCGTAGTGTTCGCTGAAGTCGGTGGCGCACACGTCCTGCAACACGACGTTGCGAGCGTTGGGTCCATCCAGCATGCCCGTGGTGAACGGCGTGGCGATCTCGTCGTAACGGCTGACGATGCCGACGAACTCGGTGTCGGGCAGCAGGCGGGCGTCGGCGCCGAGGAACTCGACCGTGGGCGAGCCGGGCGACATCTGGCACGGCCCGCAGTCCTCGACGATCGCCGCTGCGCCCGGCAGATCGGCGACCCACCGGCCGAGCACGTCGAGTCCGCTGACTGTCGAGCCGTGGTAGGGCGCGCCAAGTCCGATCAGCCGGGCGACGGCGGGTGCTCCGTCCAGGTGGCGCATGTAGTACATCGATACGGCCGCTCCCATCGAGTGCCCGACGATGTCGACGCGGTCCGAGCCGGTCACCGTGCGTACGCGGTCGACGAACGCGCCCACCTCGGCGGCGCTGCGTTCCACCGGAGCCAAGGCACCGATCGCTGGCCCCAGCATGCCGGTGCCATACGTGGTGGTGAAGACGCAGTACCCGGCCTGCGTCAGCAGCGGTGCGAGCGTCTGCCAGCTCACTGTTTCATTTCCCAGCCCGTGCAGCAGCAGTACCGGGCGGGGATGCCGCGCGCTCGGGCGACACGACCAGTCGTTGGCGCCGGGCGGGGCCTGTCCCGGTGCCTGCGCCTGCGCGGCCAGCCCGGCCAGATAGCTGTAGGGCACGGGCTCGGCTTCCTCGCCGGATGCCACCCCCGCCGAGGCGCCTACCAGGGCGGCCATCCCGGCCACGGCTATCCATCGCTTCAGGGAATTCACTGCTCGCCTCCTCGCCGGCGCGGGACGAAAAGCGCATCGAACGCTATGACCGACCGGTTGGTCATAGCGTACCCCCACAGCTGCTTGCGGGAAGAGCGTCAGGTCGGCGGTGTCGGCGACGATATCGACCCAGTTCTGTTCGGCAGCGGGGTCGGGCTCGACGCGGTTGTGCCCCTGGCCGCAGCCGAGCAGCGCGGTCTCGGCCTTTCCGGACGGCGCCCGCGCGTTCTCGCGAGTGTCGGTGTGCCTGTCGTCTCCCGATGCCCGTGGGGTCCTGAATCCGGCATCAGGGCGCGATCCGGGCGCCGCATTGTGCGGGCGGCCACCGGGGAGGACAGTGGGTATGTCCGGTGGCGTCCACCGGGGGCGCTGCCCTTCCGAACAGGAGGTGGCCTGTGTACGCACGTTCGAGCACGATCGCGGCCCAACCGTCGTCGATGGACAACGGGATCGCGTACCTCCGCAAAGAGATGATGCCGAGTCTGTCCGAGATCGACGGATGGGTCGGTCTGTCGCTGTTGATCGACCGGGCGACCGGGCGCTGCATCGCCACAACCGCCTGGGAATCCGAGCATGCGCTGCAATCCAGCAGACTGCGCGTCCAGCCTCTGCGCGACGGTCTGGCCCAGGCGCTGCACGGGCAGACCGGGAAGGTCGAAGAATGGGAAGTGGCGGTCATGCACCGTGATCACCTGGCCGGCCCGCGCGCTCGCGCCCGCTGCGCCTGGACTCGGATCGAGCCGGCCGGGGTCGACCGGATGATCGACACGTTCAAGGTCGAACTCCTTCCCGAGCTCGAGAAGATCGAAGGATTCCGCAGCGCCAGCTTGTTCGTCGACCGGGCCGACGGCCGGGCGGTGGCCTCGACCGTGTGGTCCAGTCTCGAGGAACTGGAGAGCAGCCGCGAGCAGGCTCGTCGGATCAGGACCGACGCGACCCGGGGGCTGGGGGCCGAGGTTCTCGAAGTGGCGGAGTTCCGACTGGGATTCGCTCACCTGCGCGTGCCCGAGCTGGTGTGAGCGACTGAACGATCCGGCCGGACCGCAGGGTTCCGGCCGGATGCCTGGTGTCCGCGAGACGCACCGGGCGAGCGGCTCGTCGCGCCGCCTCGCGACTACCACGCCTCGCCCCGCAACTCTTCGGCCACCCGTTCGCGCTGAGCGGCGAGATGTTTTGTGGCACAATCCCTCTTGTGTCGCAGACAGTCGAAAGCAACTCTGCGGCACCGGTGACTTCGCAGTTCGATGCGACCGCATATCGGCTCGGTGACTCGCGCACATCGCTGCGCGGCCGAGGTGAAAAGGCTCGGTCTGCTGTTGCCGCGCAAGCCTGCTGTGGCTTGGGGGACTTCTCTCTCACACCTGTGAATCCCGGCGTCCGTGCCTGGGATCCGCGACGTCGTGTGCGGCCGGTGAGCTGGGAAGGTTACGTGAAAGATGATGGGGGAACGAAGCTTTGACAGGCAGCCCTCCATCTCTCCTGTGTTTCGGTGTCCTCGTGAGCATGTGGCACCGAGTGGCTCCGCTGTGTCGAAGGTGCGCAGCGGTGGCCTGAGCGTTCCCCAGCGGTGGGCTGGGGTCGGAAGTGAGCTAGGAGCGATGATGGTTACGAACGAGCACGAGGCGCTGGCGGAGTATCTTCGGCACGGCAGCCCGGAGTTTCACCAGCGGCTGCAGCAGATCCTGAGCAATCCGGACTTCCTCGTCACGGACAAGCAGAGCCAGGAGCAGCGGCGCCAGAACGCCTACGATCAGTTGCGGAACCTGGTCAAGGAGATCGGCAGCACTCGCGACGTCGCTACCGACCTGCCGGAACTGTTCGCGGTGTTCGACTGGTCGGCAGTGCTGGCGACGGACCTGATCCCGTTGATCTCCGGCCACTACAACCTGGCCTCCGGCAGCCTGGCCACCCTGACCGAACCCGAGGCCGCCGCACCGTACCTGCAGGATCTGGACGACGCTTCCGCTATCGGCGTCATGCTGCTGACCGAATACGGCTGCGGCTCCAATATCGGGTTCATGCAGACCACCGCGACCTGGGACGGCGACGGGTTCGTCATCAACACCCCGAACCCGCGGGCACGCAAGTTCATGCCCAGCGTCGGCATCCCGGTGTCCCGAGTGTGCGTCGTCGGCGCCCGGTTCATCGACGCGGCGGGCGTCGATCAGGGCGTGCACCTGTTCACGGCGCGACTACGCGACGCCGACGGTGCCGCGGCCCCCGGCGTGACGATCACCCAGCTCGACCACCAGCCGCTGGTCATCATGGACAACTCGGTCATCAGCTTCGAGAACCTGCGGGTCGACCGCAACGCCTGGCTGAGCAACGACCTCGCGACCATCGACGATCAGGGCGTGCTCACCTGGCGCGACGAGGCCAGCCGGAAGCGGGCCTTCCCGTCGGCGATCAGCCAGCTGACCGTCGGCCGCCTGGCGCTCTCGTCCTGCCTGAACGCCTCGGCCCGCGCCGCGCTCTACATCGCGCTGCGCTACGCCACCAAGCGGGTGGTGCCGCTGACGCTCGAGGACACCCCGGTCATGCTCGACATCCCGCACGTGCGAGACACCCTGATCACCGATCTGGCAGGCACCGTCGTCCGGACCGTCTACGGCAACGCGATCAAGACCCAGCTCGCCGAGAGCGACCTCACCCATCGCGACACGGTGGTGTCGGTGATGCTGGCCAAGCACTTCATCCAGCTGCACGCGCTGGACACGGTGACGCACAGCCGCATCAAGATGGGCGCGCAGGGCATGTTCAGCGCCAATCGGGTGGCCGACTACCTGGGCGTCTGTCATGCGGCCATCACCGGCGAAGGCGACTGCCACGTCCTGGGTTCCGTCGCGGGCCGGGTCCTGGCCAAGCAGATGGCGGGCAAGCCGACGCCGCACCCCGAGCTGCACGACCCGGCCGACCCCGGTGCGCGCGAGCGTCTGTTCAACGCGCGGACCCTGACGATCGTGCAGGAAGCGCAGCAGCACCTGGCGACGTCCACGCTGGAGGACCGGTTGGCGGTGATCCCCGAGGCGCTCGACCTCGCGGAGGCCTACTGCGCCGAACAGGCGTTGGGCCTGCTGCACAACACCGCTCATCCGGAGATCGCCGCGGTGCGGGATGTGTTCGCCCTGCACTACATCGACCAGCACGCCGCCTGGTATCTGACGCACGGCCTGCTCGACGTCGCTGCCGTCGAGTCGACCAAGCAGCAACTGCGCCGGGCGATCGACAACCTCGTCGACCACCTGCCCGCACTGCTGGACGCCTTCGGATTCGACGACGAGATCCTAGGCGCGCCGGTGCTTTCGGACGACCTGCCCGCTGCCTGGGACTCGCGCATCCGCGGCTGAGACAGCACTCGCCAGGGCCGTCCCGGATCGGGGCGGCCCTGCCCGTGACCTCGTCGTGCGGCAGCCGCTTCTGTCGCCTACAGTGTTCTCCGCAAAGAGCAACGCGCACACGCAGTCTGGGTCGCATCCATGAGTCGGGAGCGAGGCGCGGCCCGTCGCCTCGCGTAGCTGGCGACGATCGGGCAGCCTCGAGTGCTGTGCTGCCGTAATCGAAATCGAGGAGAATACGTGCATCCGCATCACCCGCTTCAGGGTGCTACCGCTGACCCCAAGCGGTCGATCGAGCCCGTAGGCCCGCGAATCCCCATCTACAGTGCAGAGTTCGCGGCCGATCCTCACCAGGCTTACCGCCAGATGCGCGAAATGGACCTCGGGCCGTTGGTGCCGGTGGAGATGTGGCCCGGCGTGCCCGCGACCCTGGTCATCAAATACAGCACCGCCGTGCGCATTCTCGGTGACTCCAGCCATTTTCCGGCCGACCCGAGCGCCTGGCAGAAGACCGTGGCCGCCGATATCCCGATCATGCCGATGATCGAATACCGACCCAACGCGATTCGCACGAGCGGCGCCGAACACGCCCGCTACCGCAGTGTCCTGAACCATGCCCTGGCCGGAATCGATCTGAATTCCGTGCGAACCGCCGTGGAGACCTCCGCCGTCCCGATCGTCAACACGTTCTGCAGGGACGGGCACGCCGACATACTGAATCAGTACGCGCTCCCACTGGTCTTCTCGGTCTTCTGTCAGGCGCTCGGTTGCCCGCCGGAGATCGGCGAACAGGTCGCGACGGCCAGTGCGGCGATGTTCGACGGTGTGGACACCGAGACGGTGAACACGATGATGAGCGACGCGCTGCTCGATCTCACCGCCCTCAAGCGTGCCCATCCGGGGGACGACGTCACCACGAGAATGATCCAGCATCCTGCCGGGCTGTCCGACGAGGAGATGGTGCATCAGCTGGTGCTGCTGTTCGCCGCGGGCGTCGAACCGCCGGTGAACCTGATCGCCAACACGTTGTTGCTGATGCTCACCGATTCCCGTTTCACCAGTGGTGAGAACGGAATTCCGCTGTCGACCCGGTCCGCGCTCGAGGAGCGGCTGGCCACCGACCCGCCGATGGCCAACTACTGCATCACCTATCCTCGCCAGCCCATCCTGATCGAGGGCGAGTGGCTGCCCGCGAACCAGCCGGTCATCATCAGCATGGCCGCCTGCAATACCGACCCGGAGATCAATACCGGCGAATACCTGGACAACGGATGGAATCTGGCGTTCAGCACCGGTGATCACGCCTGCCCTGCCCAGGCTCGCCCCTACGGGCTCCTGCTCGCCCAGGACGTCATCGACCACCTTCTGGACACCCTCCCGGAACTGCGGCTCGCGGTCCCGCCGGACCAACTCGTGTGGCGTCCCGGCCCCTTCCATCGAGCGTTGACGACGTTGCCGGTCGTCTTCCCGCCTTCTGCCCCGCTGCGGGTGTAACCCCTCGACGCGACCCCCGGCCGCCCGCCTCTCGGCGGCCGGGTCGCCTCGCTGGTTCGGCGGGAGGTCCGCGTCAGCGGTCCAGCGGTGAGGCTTAGGCTCGGTGTCCATGACTGCTCCTGTACTTCTCCTGCTCGGTGCCGGCCCCGGCCTCGGACTCTCGGTGGGCCGCCTGTTCGCGCGCGACGGGTTCACTGTCGTGCTGGCCGCCCGGCTCGCGGACGACGCCGAGCCGTTGGCCGAGCAGCTGCGGGCGGAAGGGGCGACCGCGGTGGGGGTCGGCGTGGATCTCGGTGATCCCGACGAGGTGAGCCGGGTCGTCGGCGAGGTCGGGCGGCGCTACGGCCGAATCGACGTGCTGCACTTCAATCCGAGCGTCTTCCGGCAGGCGGACCCGCTGCACCTGTCGGTCGCCGACCTGATCGCGGACTTCACCGTCGGCGCCGCCGCACTGTTGCCCGCGGTCCAGGCGGCGCGCCCGTTCCTGACCGAGGGCGCCCGGGTGCTGGTCACCGGCAGCGCGGCGGCGGACAAGCCGTGGAACCAGGCCGCCTCGCTGGGGGTGCAGAAGGCGGCGGTGCGCAATCTGGTGACGAGTCTGGACACCACCCTGGCGCCGGAGGGCATCCGGGCAGTCGCCGTGCAGGTCAACGGCGTGCTCGACGAAGGCGCGTTCAGCAGGGAGAAGGTGGCGGCGGCGTTGCACGCGGCGGCGAATCGACCTGCGGGGGAGTGGACGCCGCACGTTTCCTACGACGGCTGAACCCGAGATCGGCGGAGGCGGGCGGTCTCGGCAGGCTCGCCTCGGTCCCGGAGAAGGCGAGGCCGTCGAGCGGGGTGGCGCGCACGGGGGCGAGGTCATCGCCGACCAGGTCGGCAGTTTCGTCCTCCGGGCGCTCGGACATCGGTAGTCGCCGCTACCCACACACGTGGCTGATCGGCGGCCCGACAAACCGATCAGGCGGCATCGCTCCGATCGGTCAACGGCGTGACGTGGCAAGAGTCGCGCAGAGACCCGCCGTGCCCGCAACAAGCAGCAGGCGGGTCTCGTCCCCTCTAAGATCGTCGACGCACGCCGCCGAAAGTTCGTCGCCGCTGATGCACGCACGCCGTTCGGAGGGCTGGGACCCATGATCCGTTCGCTCGTTCGATCCATGATCTCCGTGATTTCGGTGACCGCGCTCTTGTCGCTCGGTGTGTCGGCACCCGCCGTCGCGTCGACGCCCGAGCAGGTCAGCGTGACCGGTGGCGAGATCGTCGGCTCCGCCGCTCACGGCACTGTCGAATTCCTGGGGATTCCGTTCGCCGCGCCCCCTACGGGCGGGGCCCGGTTCGGTCCGCCGGAGCCCGCGCCGTCCTGGCCGGGCGTGCGATCAGCGCACAGCCACGGACCGTCGTGCCCCCAGAACGGATTCGTTCCCGGGCTGCCTCCGGCAGCTCCCACCAGCGAAGACTGCCTGACCATCGACGTCTACGCACCCGACGGGACAGCCGACCGACCCCGTCCGGTCATGGTGTTCTTCCACGGCGGGGGCTTCACGACCGGCTCGAACAGCCAATACGCCCCCACGCGCATGGTCGCGGACGGCGACGTCGTCGTGGCGATACCCAACTATCGTCTCGGCCCGTTCGGCTTCCTGTCGCTCCCCGAACTGGCCGCCGAGTCCGGTGGTGCCACCGGGACGATCGGCGTCCAGGACCAGCAGGCCGCCCTGCGGTGGGTACGCGACAACGCCCGGGCTTTCGGTGGCGATCCGGCCAACGTCACGATCTTCGGGGAGTCGGCAGGCGGCGCGAGTGTGTGCGCGCACTTCGCCGCTCCGGCCTCCGACGGCCTGTTCCACAAGGCCATCGTGCAGAGCGGTTCCTGCGTGCGGTCGCCGGTGGTGCCCGGCAGCCGCGAGGACTCCTTCATCCGTTCGGCGCGCTTCGCGGACAGCGTGGGATGCGGCGATCCCGCGACACGATTGGCCTGCCTGCGTGCTCGCCCCGTCGCGACTCTGCTCGACGCGTCGACCGTCGAACCCGACGAAGCCCTCCCGACCTGGACCCCCACCGTCGACGGTGTCGTCATCACCCGACCACCGGACGCCGCGTTGCGCGCGGACAACCGAAAGATCCCACTCATGGTCGGCAGTAACAGCAATGAAGGCGCGCAACTGGTCGCGGAGTCCGACTACGCGCGTGGCCGTATCCCGGACGCGGCGAGCTACGACAGCTACGTCCGGCGAACCTTCGGCGCCCACGCCGACGCGATCCTCGCCCGATATCCGCTCGGGCGGTATCCCTCGCCCGCGGCCGCGCAATCCGCCGTGGTCACCGACGGCTTGTTCGCCTGCCCGGCGTTGTGGACGAGCCGCCTCGCCCGGGACACCGGACATCCCGTGTGGCAGTACGAGTTCGACCAGGCACCCTTCGGTGTCGCCGCCCCGCTGTTACCGGGCGCGTTCCATGCCGCCGAACTGCTCTATCTGTTCAGCGCCATCATGGGCGTCCCGGTGCCGTGGACCGGTGCCTCCGCGGCTTTCGCCGCGCAGATGCAGCGCTGGTGGAGCACCTTCGCCCACATCGGCGATCCGAACGGGCCCGGTGCACAGCAGTGGCAGCCCTGGCCCCCGCCGGACGGGCAGCCGATCGACGGGCCCGCCCTGGCCATGCGAGCGACGGGCAGCACCATGATCGAAGATTTCACCCTCCGGCACGACTGCGCCTTCTGGTCGGAGCACCGGCAGTGACACCGTGCATACCCTGCTGGCGGCGGAGTTCGCGCCCTGCCGATTCGAACGGATCAGGGTAGCCTGACCTGCCTTTTCTTTTCCGAGGGCGGGACATATCGTCGGGAATCGTCCGTGAGATCTCCCAACCAGAGGAGTTCGACATGACCACGATGGAAATGCCCCACGTTCGCGAGTGCACGGTCAGCAAATGCTCCTACAACCACGACGGTTGCCACGCCTACGCGATCAACGTCGCCGGTCACAACGGCAGCGCCGATTGCGAGACCTTCGTCCCGCTGTCCGTGAAGGGCGGACTTGACACCGTCACCAGCATGGTGGGCGCCTGTCAGCGCGCCGATTGCGCCCACAACGAGAGTCTCGAATGTACGGCCAGCGACATCCGTGTCGGGCCCGGTTCCGGTACCCACTCGGCGCGCTGCCTCACCTACGACCCGCGCTGAGCCGCGAGAATCGAATCGGACCCCGGGTCGCCGATCGGCGCGGACAGGCCACGAGCCCGACAACGCGCCGCGCCGATCGATCCACGACCCGGTGCCGGTTCGCTCACGCGGTGGACACAGCGGAAATGTACCGATCGGCCATGCGGCGCTGCCCCAGACGAGCGAGCGGCCCGGCGAGCCGCAGATACCACACCGCAGGGCGAGAGAACGCCGTGACCACGGCGTACACCGACTCGTCGGCCGGGTCGTACTCCACCGCGAACAGTTCCTCCCCGCTGACCGGATGCCCCGGCAGCGTGCCGTAGGCGAATCCGCGACGGTCCGGCTCGTCCACGACATACACGACCCGGCAGGCCGCGGATATCGCCACGGGCCCCACACCCAACCGCACCACCACGCGTGTTCCCGGTGCGGCGACGGGCGAACTCGCGGAGTGGAAAACGCCCGCGCCATCGAGCATCCGATACGCCATGACCTCGGCACCCGCGCGCTCGAACAGTGCCCGACCACGTCCGATCCGGCGCCGCCGGGTGAAAAGGTGATAACCGGTCGGTGTCCGGCCCGCCGTGGCGCCGACTGCTGAATAGGTGAAACCGCTCGCGCCGTCGTCACTCACACGTCCATTCTGCACCGGAACACCCGATCGGAAGCGCGTCGCCGAGCGCTGTGCGAACGATCAGCCGGCCCCGTTCGTGGCCACGTAGATCAGCAGCGCCATCATCAGAGCGACCGCTCCCAGCAGGCCGCCGACAAGGGCATCCGCCCGATTAGTCGCGATGCCGCGATCCACCCGATCCCAGCCGACGAAACCCGCTGCCACCGCGGCCAATCCAGCCGGTGCGGACAGAATCTCCCCCACGAGCGGGATGAACGTGAACCCGAGCGCGAAGATGCCGAGTACCAGGGCCGCCAACCCGACACCGTTACCGGTCGGCGGGTTGTGGTCGGGGACCGGTGCCATACCGAGGAGCGTAGCCGTGATGCGGCCCCGGTGGCCCGATGGCAGGATCTCCGCACGTGGGGCCCTGGTGGGGCGCGAAGACGGCTCCGGTGACCAGTACCGACCGGGCGTGGTTCAGCAGCTGGTCGGCGCGGGCTCGCCCCGGAATCGTGCTTCGACGTAATTCCAGGCGTCGGCGAACCCGGCGACAGCCGCCGTCATGTGCTCGGCGATGTCGTAGGGCACCATCTGCACCGGTGCCCCCGCCTTGCAGTAGCGCTCGGCGGTCTCGGCGAGCGGGCCGAACGCGGTGAGAGTGTCGTAGCGGCCTTGCCACAGATAGGTGGGAACGGTGGGGACGCCGGGGAAATCGCGCAAGCTGTTCTCGCGCAGCACTTCTCGCGCCTGTGGGCTGTCCATCAGGCTCTTGGAGGCGGCCATCTGCTCGGCGCTGCGGAAGGCGCCGTGGAAGAGCAGGAAGCGACGGCAGGCGTCGTGGGTGAACTCCCGGAACCACAGACCGTTCTCGTTCAGCTGGTCCGAGATCGGCAGGCGGTCGGGGTATTCGCGCTCCAGGCCCATCGCGGCGGCGAAGGCGAGACCGAAGCCGGGGTGCGGGTCGAAACCGAGGCTGAGGGCCATCTGTTCCAGGTCGGCGGGGACACCGCCCGCGACCGCCGCGGCGAGTTTCAGGTCAGGAGCGTAGGTGGGCTGCAAGGCGGCCGCCCAGGCGGTGGCCATGCCGCCGCCGGAGTAGCCGGCGATCGCCACCGGTGAATCGGCCAGGCCCAGTTCGGTGACACGCTGCGCCGCTTTCACGCTGTCGAGGGTCACCATGCCGCTGAGCTTCGCGGCGCCGTAGGCGACGTTGGGGCCGAGGTAGTCGGGCAGGGAGATGGCCCAACCGCGGCCGATGGGCAACATCGCGCCGACGGCGTCCTGCAGTTCGCCGTTGAACAGCGAGCGCGAGGGGTTGCAGCGCGAGCCGAGCGAATTGATCAACGCCTGGTAGGAAACCAGCGGCGGGTTGCGTACGCCCACGGGGATCAGCACGGTGGTGACGCCCATGATCGGGTTGCCGCCGGAGTTGGTGGAGCGGAAAGCCACCTGCCAGCCTTCGGTGCCCACATAGGGCATGGTGTCGATCCGGCGGGTCCGCACCACGTCACCGGGCTGCAGGGAGCCGAGGTCGGCGGGCGGGGCGTAGAACGGATCCGGGTCCGGCTGAGGGTAGAGCGGTTCGGCTTGGGCGGGCGCGCCCACGACGCCGAGCGAAAGGATGCTCAGGATCAAGATCAGGATGCGGGTCACGACTGTCGACACGGTCTTCCTTCACACATCGGGTAGCACCGAGGAGCGCCGTGGCATGGGGCCGCGGCGGCCATCGGTGAATGAACTGGCGGGACGTGCGACACAGCGTACGGCGGCGTCCGCTGGGTCGGATGCCCGTGTTCGCGGCTGCGGCACCGTTCGCGGCGAACATAGCGCAATCACGTTGTCGCCGAGGAGGTCACGAACCCGATGGTGGGAATTATCACAGCGGGACAGGGTTTCGTAGGTGGCGCAAGGGGTGTGGACCGAGGCGCTGCCCCGGTTTCCACCTACGGTGACAGCGGTAGCCGTTGTGTCGGTGCAGAATCAGGCTCAGCCTGTGCCGGGCACGCCCGGCAACCCGGGGAGCGGTGCAGCGGCACCCCAGGTTGTCGGGCGTGCCGCTGCACTCGGCGCCCGGAGGTGACAGCGCTCCTCACGGCCGTCGTGACCGAGGCGGATCAGCCTTCCTGGGCTGCCAGATCCACCAGTGCGGCCGCGAGCCGGAAGAACTTGTTGCTCCCGAGGTCGCCGATGGTCTTGATGCCCAACGCCTCGAACAACTGCGCGTCGTGCTTCTCCGCCAATCCCGCCAACGCCGAGGGCGGAGCAGCCAGCAGCTCCGTCAGCGACTTGTCCTCGAAAGCCTTGTCGAGAACCTTGTCCAGCACCACAGGGACAGCCACGTCCGACTCCTTCGTTCGACCAGTCTGCAACACGGCCACGAAACCGTGACCGCACCGACCCGCATGCGTAATCGGCTGTTACAGAGCGTAGTTCATCGTCAGATGTCCCAGGTCGGTGGTGTTGCCCGATCGCCTCGGGCGCGTGGTGGACGCTTACCCGCCGCCGAGCGCGTGGCGGCGAGCGGGACATTGCGCGCCGTGACCTCGACCGCGAATCGGCGCCGGATAGATGTGCTGATGGTTCGCTAGACTCGGAATCAGCACTTCCTGCGTGCGGAGAAAGGGTATGGACGACTACGACAGGCTCGGCCGTTCGAGTCGTGACCGTCGGTGGCGGTCATGACCGCGGACACGGTCGTGAACGTGTTGTTCGTCGTGGTGTTCATCCTGATCGGTGGCGTGTTCGCCGCCGCTGAGATCGCCCTGGTGACGTTGCGCGAGAGTCAGCTGCGGTCGCTCGAGCGGCGGGGCAGGCGCGGCGCCAGGACCGCCGCTTTGGCTCGGAATCCGAACCGGTTCTTGTCCGCGGTCCAGATCGGGGTGACCGTGGCCGGGTTCTTCTCGGCCGCCTACGGCGCCTCGACGATCGCACCGGATTTCAGCCCTGTCCTGCGGGAATGGGGGTTGTCCGAGGAGGCGGCGAACGCGGTGGCGTTGATCGCGACCACGTTGGTGATCGCGTATCTGTCGCTGATTCTCGGCGAGCTGGTACCCAAACGCCTCGCACTGCAGCGCACGACGGGGGTGTCGCTGGCGACGGCGTCGCCGCTGGATCGGTTCGCCACGGTGATGTCGCCGGTGATATGGCTGCTGTCGGTATCCACCGATGCGCTCGTGCGCCTGCTCGGCGGGGATCCCGGGCACAAGGGCGAGGAGATGACCCACGACGAGCTCCGGGAGTTGCTGACCGGTCATCGCGGCATTCCCGACGAAGAACGCCAGATGCTCGCCGAGGTCTTCGATGCCGGGGAACGCAGTCTGGCCAAGGTGATGAGGCCCAGGACCGAAGTGGACTTCCTCGACGCGGACCTGGCCGTGAACGAGGCTCGTGAGCGAGCGATCGAAGCCGGGCACAGCCGGTATCCGGTCGCTCGATCTTCCCTCGACGATGTTCTCGGTTTCGTTCATCTGCGTGACTTGCTGCGCGCTGGAGAGTCCGAGAACCGGACGGTCGCCGGCTTGTGTCGGCCGCTGCTGCAGTTGCCTGCCTCGAAATCCGCGCTTGCCACACTCACGCTGATGCGCCGGGGCAATACGCAACTGGTCCTCGTGGTCGATGAGTACGGTGGCACCGCCGGTATCGCCACCGTGGAGGACATCGTCGAAGAGATCGTCGGGGAGATCGGCGACGAATTCGATCCGCTGCCGAGCGGCGCCAACCATTCGGCCGCCACGGGGGCGCCCCATCGCATCGATGGGCTGCTGATCGTGGAAGACGCCGAACAGATCTTGGGTATCACCTTGCCCGACGGCCCTTACGAAACCGTCGCGGGCTGCGTCCTGCACCATCTGCAGCGTATCCCTCAGATCGGGGACAGTGTGGTGATCGAAGGCCATCGGTTCACGGTGAGCGATCTGGACGGCAAACGCATCGCCGCGCTACGAGTCACGCCCCAGCGTGCCTCGGCACCGTAGTGTCCCCTCGGCGTCCCGGGCCTGGAAGTCGCCCGGCCGCAGTGCGCTCGGCCGGGAGGATATCGTTCACAGGATCGGGATATCGGGTGGTATCTCGACGGCGGAGAGAATCGGCAGATCGACATCGCCGATCCTGCGGTGTTCCGCCCGATCCTGGTGTCGCGATGATCCAGGAGGGATCGTGAACCGGGCAATGGTCGACAGCGCGGTCACGATGTCTCGACCGCGGATGCGCCGGGAGGCCGGCCGCGATGGCCGGGTCCTCGGTGAAGTTCTGTCGGGTTCCTGCCCCTGTACCTCGAGCAGAAGAGAGCTGATGAGACGCACCTCGCGCGGAAATCGACAACCCGGCCCGCTCCGGGAGGATCGCCTTCCTCGAAGCCATCCCGAGGTGACGTCGTGCTGACCGCGCTGAATATCGTGCTCGGCGTGGTCGTGGTGCTGCTGATCACCGCGTTGACGGGGTACTTCGTCGCTCAGGAATTCGCCTACATGGCGGTGGACCGCTCCCGGCTCAAAGCGCGCGCTGTGGAGGGCGACGTGGCTGCCGAGCGCGCGTTGCGGGTGACCCGCCGGACATCCTTCATGCTGTCCGGCGCTCAGCTGGGGATCACCGTGACGGGACTGCTCGTCGGCTATGTGGCCGAACCCCTCATCGGCCGCGGCCTCGGCGAACTGCTCGGCGGGGTGGGGGTGCCCACCGCGGTCGGCATCGCGGTCGGCGCGGTGCTGGCCATCGCGTTCTCGACGTTGGTGCAGATGCTGTTCGGGGAGTTGGTGCCCAAGAACCTCGCCATCGCCCGACCCGAGCCGGTGGCCCGGTGGCTGGCGGCGTCGACGACGGTGTATCTGAAGATCTTCGGCTGGTTGATCCGGTTGTTCGATCAATCCTCGAACCTGCTGCTGCGGGCTCTGCGCATCGAACCGGTCCACGATGTCGAGCACTCGGCCACTCCACGCGATCTCGAACACATCGTCGCCGCGTCACGCGACGCGGGCGAACTCCCGCGCGAACTGTCGACCTTGCTCGACCGCATTCTGGACTTCCCGACCAGCACCGCCGAGCACGCGATGATCCCTCGCGCCCGGGTCGACACGGTGCACATCGACGAACCGGTCGCCGACGTACTCGTCCGAATGCGGACCGGGCACACCCGCTACCCGGTGGTCGGCACCTCCAGCGACGACCTGCGCGGGGTGATCCAGCTCCACGATCTCCTGGGCAGCGGCGCCACGGGTACCGCCGCCACGCTGATGCGGCCGCCCGTCCTGGTGCCCGAGACGCTGCCGCTGCCCGAGGTCGTGACCCGACTCGGTGACGAGCGTGCGGAGATGGCGTTCGTTGTCGATGAATACGGTGGTTTCGCCGGCATCGTCACCATCGAGGACCTCGCCGAAGAACTCGTCGGCGAGATCGCCGACGAGCACGATCCCAGCACGGCCGCCGATATCGTCGCCGAGAACGGCGGCTGGCTACTCGCCGGTGACGTGCACCTCGACGAAGTCGAGCGTCTGCTCGATCTGACCTTGCCCGACGGCGACTACGAAACCATCGCCGGACTGGTCATCTCCGTGTTCAACGGGTTCCCCGAGGCCGGGGATCGGGTCGAGATCCCGCTGCGCCGTGAGGGAGTCGACTATCTCGACGACGCGCCGCCGCAGCAGACGGTGATCGCGGAAGTGCGCAGCGTCCACAAACATGTTCCTGCCTCGGTGTTCCTCACCGTGCACACCGAATCGGAGGAGGCAGGTGATGAGTAGCCCCTGGGTCGTCGCCGCGGTGACCATCGGGTTGATCACCGCCAGCGCGTTTTTCGTCGCCGTCGAGTTCGCGCTCATCGCCGCCCGACGTCACCGACTCGAAGACGCTGCCGAGACCAGCCGTGCCGCCCGCGCCGCGCTGCGCAGTTCCTCGGAGCTGTCGGTCCTGCTGGCGGGCTCGCAACTCGGCATCACCGTCTGCACCCTCGCCCTCGGTGCGACCACCAAACCCGCTGTGCACCACTGGCTCACCCCGCTGTTCGAGGATCTGGGCGCGCCCCGGTGGACGGCCGACGTCATGGGATTCGTGCTCGCGCTCGTCATCGTGACGTTCCTGCACCTCGTCGTGGGGGAGATGGCCCCGAAGTCGTGGGCCATCGCCCACCCGGAGAAGTCGGCCACCCTGCTGGCGATTCCGATGCGGGCCTTCATGTGGCTGACCCGTCCCCTGCTCACGGTGCTCAACGAGGCCGCCAACTGGTGCCTGGCCAGGATCGGAGTCACCCCGGTCGACGAAGTGGAGACCGGACAGAATCCCGCCGCGCTCCGCCATCTCGTCGAACACTCCGCCACCGCGGGAACGCTCGACGAGCGCTACCACGGCAGTCTCACCAGCGCGCTCGAACTCGAACAACTCACCATCGCCGATATCGTGCGCCCCGACACCGCCCCCGGTGCCGTCGCCCCCGATGCCGGACCCGACACCATCCAAACCACCTCACGCCGGACCGGGCATCTGCGTCTGCTCGTCCGCAGCGGCTCGCAGATCGAGGGCGTCGTGCACGTGCGCGACACCCTCCAGACGGGAGCCGGAATCACCGCCCGGCAGATGATGCGCCCGGTGCTCGCCCTGAACACCTCCGTACCCGTGTACGAGGCGCTGCGCACCATGCGCGAAACCCGCAGCCATCTCGCCACCGTCACTGCACCAGGCACCGGCGAACTGATCGGGCTCATCACCATCACCGATGTGCTGCAACGACTGCTGGCCAGTACCACGCCGGGGGATCGCTGAGGGCCGGTGGAGGCGCTGAACTACGGGATGGCGCACGATGACCACGACCACTCCGAGGCCGATCCGCGCCAGGGAGCGGAAGCTACCGCATCCGCCGTACCGTCTGCCCGTCCTGGGTGACGTGTGGGATCTGCATGTCACCGATTCCAGTCGATGGGGTATGCGTGGCGCGCAGAAGTACGGTGGAATCTACGAGCGCAACATTGCCGGGGCACGGGTCACCTACGTCTCGGATCCGGATCTGTTGCGGGAGATCAACGGCGACGACTTGTGGTCGAAATTCCTGGGGGTCCCGATCCGGGATCTGCGCAGCGTGGCCGGTGAAGGGCTGTTCACCGCACACAATTCCGAGCCGAACTGGGCCAAAGCGCACGCTGTCCTGGCGCCGTCGTTCACCGGGGCTGCGATGCGGGGCTATCACGCCACCATGCGCCGACGAGTTGATCGAGCACTGGGCCGGACGCGCCGGTGAGTGGGTCGATGTGCCGGCCGATACGAACAAGGTCGCCCTCGAAGCGAAGATCGACGAAGTGATCGCGCGCCGCCGCCGCGAGGGCGCTGGTGAGCACGGCGACCTGCTGGACCGGATGTTGACCGTGGCAGATCCGGAGACCGGGACACTGTTGGACGAGACGAACATTCGCAATCAGATTCTGACGTTTCTCGCGGTCGGGCACGAGACCTCGGCGGGCGTCATGGCCTTCGCGCTGCACTATCTGTCCGTGCATCCCGAGATCGCCGAAATCTGGACCGGCGAGGAGATCGAGTGCCGCGATCGCGCCTGGATGCACGGATGCCAGTAGTGAGGCAAGGATGTTCGCGGATTTGTGGAACCAGCAATGCCCGAAGTCCCCGGTGAAAGAGCCCGTGCAGATACAGTAGCGGCAGGACCTCGCTGACCTGCGGCGATTTCCGTGCCCAGGCGGGCAGGATCGCCGAGGAGAAACGTTGCCGTTCACCGGTGTTGGTCGGTCAGGATGCTCTGCGGCGTTCGTCGTGTTCGTGGTGGGAGACTACCGTAGGGACTACTCGGATCGTGAGGGCATTCGGTGTCCGATCTCCGAAGCGCTCGTTCCCGTGTCGTCCCCACAGTCCGCGCGCCGGATCGACGGGTGATTCCTCGGCCTCACCGTGGGGGTTTGCCCGGGCACAACTCCTGGTTGGGGATGTCGGGCGAAATCCAGATGTTCCATTGCTCTCGGCTCGGATTGGAGGTCAGCTTGTCGCAGAGCGCGTCCGCCCATGCGGCGGGCGCGGGCAACTGCCAGAGCCCACCGCCGACATGTGGCGGATTGCCGTCGAGGGAGACACTGGTGGCGGTGAGGAAGACGCGACGTCCGTCGCGGCTGAACTCGACCCCTTTGGTCCCGCCCGCCGCAGTGGTGTCGACAGGTTCGCCGATCTGGCGTCCCGAGGTGGTGTCCCAGAACCGCAGCGTGTTGTCCCCGCAGTTCCCGGACTCCATCACACAGAGCGAAACCAGATAGCGACCGTCGGGACTGTAGTCGAGTTCCAACTGATCCACCTCGGCAGCGTTGTAGCCCTCCATTCCCGGGCCTACCGTCTCGCCGCTCTCGGCGTCCCATTGCCGGATGGTGGCCCCATCCGCCGCGGCGATACGTCGACCATCAGGACTGATCGTCATGGCGTGGAACAATTCAAGGGTGTCGGGGCCACCGATCGGCTTGCCGATCGCCTGCCTCGTCGAGGTGTCCCAGATCCGGATCGAGTCCCAGCTACTGGAGTACAGGCGGCGGCCGTCCTCGCTGAAGATGATCGATCTGACCCAACGGTCGTGACCGGTCATCGGCTCACCGATCTGCCGACCGTTTCGCCAGTCCCAGAGCCTGACCGTCTTGTCGTCGCTCCCGCTCGCGAGCATCGTCCCGTCCGGGCTGAACTCCACGCTGTTCACCACGTCGTCATGCCCGGTGAGGGGGGAACCGTGTGACTGCCCGGTCACGGCGTCCACAACGCGTATTTCTTTGTCGGCTGCGACGGCGAGCCAGCGGTGGTCCGGGCTGGCATCATAGGCGGTCATTCCTCGAAGTCCCTCGGAGACGGTGGTTCGGCCGACCTGTTCACCGGTATCGGCATCGAACTGTCGGAATGTGTTGTCGCTGAACACGTTGATACGCGGGGCATCCGTGGTGGAGTCCAGCCCGTAGCGTGACTGTGCCGCCATGCTGCCGCCCATCTCGGTGATCAAGTCGATACCGGGATCGGCGTTCAGTATCTGAACGGTGTCGCCGGACACCGCGACGACCCGGTTTCCGTGCCGGGTGAATGCGATGTCCCACACCGGTTCCTGGAATCGGAGCGGATCGCCGATCGGCTGACCGGTGTGAGCGTCCCACAGCCGCACGGTCTTGTCGTCGCCGCCGGTGGCGATCCGGCCACCGTCCGGACTGAATGCCACCGACCTGATATCGCCGTAGTTTCCCAAGACCGGTGTGCCGATCGCGACGCCGGTGTCGGCATTCCACAGTCGCAGCGGCATCCCGGCGCTCAGTAGCGCACCGAGTCCCACGGTCGCGCCACCGGCGGCGATGGTGTGCCCGTCGGGGCTGAAGGCAACGCTCCAGGTCGCGTCGGTGGCTTCCATACGCGGATCGCCGCCACGCAACGGTTCGCCGAGTCCCGCCCCGTTATCCGTGTCCCACAGCCGGACAGTGTTGTCGTGACCGGCCGACGCCAGGCGACGCCCATCGGGGCTGAAGGCCAGGGCGGTCACGCCAGCGTCGTGTCCGGTCAAAGGCCCCCCGATCGGCCGCCCGGTCTCGGCGTCCCACAACCGCAGGACGTCCTTGCCGTCTACCGCGGCCACTCGGTGCCCGTCCGGGCTCACGGCCACGCGATCGACGTACTCTTCGCTGCCGGGAAGCGGCTGACCGACGGGCCCGCGGGCGGCGGTATCCCAGACGCGGATCGTATTGTCCTCACTGACCGTCACCACGAAACGCCCGTCCGAGCTGAGCCCAGCGGCGGTGGAAGTCTCGGGATCGGCGAACGGCTCGCCGATCGGCTGCCCGGTCTCGATGTCCAGCAACTGAGTTCCCGAGGAGGTGTTCGCCACGAGCCGCTGACCGTCGGCACTGAGGCGCCCTATCCCGGCTGTCCCGGGCAACTCGATGATCTTCTGCAGCTTCGCCGTATTGCTCAGCGCGGTGACCAGCGCGCCGATGTTCGGATTCGCCGAGATACGCTGCGCCGCGAGCAGTTCATCGAGGGCCTGCAGCTCACTGCCGGGCTGTCCGCCGACGAGTATCGCCTGCGCTTGTGAGGTCAACCGTTCGGCGAGAGCCTCGCGGCTGCGGCTGTCGGCCTCCTGGCGTTTCGTGTCAGCGTCGTTACGGGCGGCGACCGCCAGTACGAAGCCGGTCACCGCGGCGAGGGCCACGACCAGCGTCAGGGCGAGCACGGCACGCAGCACCCTCGTGCGTTTGCGCAGTACCGCCGCGTGCGCTTGCGCCTCGTCGCGACGCTGCTGCGCGTTCCGCAGTTCGGCCTCGTGACGTTCCCGCTCGGCGTCCGCCTCGGCGTTCTCGCGCTCGCGGGCGGCCCGCAGGAAATCCGCCGCTGGTCGAACCCGGGTCCGGAATGCCGGGGTGTTCGCCAACTGTTCCGCCGAGGCGAGGCGCACGCCTTCGATCAGCCATTCGGGGTTGCGGTCGTTGCGTTCCCAATCCGCGGCGGCTCGGTCGAGGTTGTCCGCCTCCTTCAGATCCTCGGCCTGTTCGCGCAGCCACTGCGCCAGCGGGTCCCATTGTCGGAAAAGGCTTTCCAGGGCGACTTCGATCACCGTCTCGCCGCGGCGCTCGTCTTTGACGAGCAGTCGCCGGGCGACCAGGGCATCGATCAGGTCGTGGCCTGCCGTGGGGAGTTCGCTCCACCGCGCGACTCGGCGCAACGGCTGGTCGGTGTGTGGATCGACGGTGGCGAGCCAGGGAATGAATGTCGTGCGAAGTGTGTCGAGTTGCTGTGCTCGGATGTCCGGGTCCGCGGCGAGCAAGGTATCGATCTCGGCTTGGACGATGTGCTGCATGCCGCCCATCGCCTGATAGTTGGCCAGGGTCAGGTGCCCGGTGCTGCCGTAATCGAGGTAGAGACGCGAGAGCGTCAGCGCGAGCAAGGGCAGACTGTCCGCGCCGCCGGTGGCATCGGTCAGCAGTCGGGTGACGAGCTCGGGATCGATACTCAGACGCAGGCCCGCGGCAGCCGCGCGAGCGGCGGGTCCGGTGATCACCTCTTTGAATTCGGTGACCGGCATCGGCTTCAGGTCACCGAATTCCCTGGCGCGGACACCCAGCAATTCCGGGGCGGTCTGTAGCGCCTCGTAGCGGTCGGCTCGAATCGTCGCCACCGCGATGATCGGCAATTCGGCTACCGCGGTCGACCGCAGCAGACTGCCGAGCAACGCGAGGCATCGCGCGGACTCCGGCCCGGCATCGGCGGCGAACAACTCCTCGGCCTGATCGATCGGCAGTATCAGGGTCGGCGCCGGGCCGTGGTCGATCGCGTCCTGCCGCGCCTCACGCAGCCAGTTCGTCACCTGGTCGGTGTCGACTGCGAGGCAGGCGGCTTTGATCTCTCCGAGCGCCGGTCCGCTCGGGCCGGCCCGGGCCCGGAGCCGGTGTATGGCGTGCGCCAGGCCGTGCTCGCCGGTCAACGGAGCACGCTCGGGGCGGACGATGTCCGATACCAGGAAGTTCTCGCGGTCACGGCGCAGTCTGGGCAGAAGTCCGGCGCGCAGGAATGACGACTTCCCGACACCGGACGGACCGAGTACGACGAACAGGCTCTCGACGCCCGTCGTGCGCATGCCGCGAAGCAGGTCCAGACCGCGCAGGATCTGCGAATCCCGGCCGAAGAACACCGCGGCGTCCGCGTCCTGCATCGATTGCCACCCGCGATACGGGGCACGTCCGGAGTCGCCCGGCGGCGGCCACGGGAAGTGCTCGGCGCCGATGCCGGCTTCGCGAAGACCGCGGAGCAATCGGTGCAAGCCCTCGCTGGCGAAGACAACTGGTTCGCCGTTTTCGGAGGCGACCGTGGTGACCGGCCGGTGCCCGTCGGAGAACAGATCACAGAACTGCCATTCGCGGGCCTTCTCGCCACGAGCCCGCTGGTCGAGTCGAGCGCAGAAGATTCGTTTGTTGAGGGATTCCGCGTGCCGAAATTCGGCGAGGCACTCGGAAGATTCCTCCCATGCCGGTGAGATCAGGCAGATGACTGCTTCGCAACGATCGACGGCGCGGACGAGTTCGGATTTCCAGCGGGTCCCGGGCGCGATGCCGGTGTGGGGGTCGACGTCGAGAAAGATCTCCCCGCTCAGGCTCGGTTCATTCTCGGTCAGCCACCGCGTGACGGCCACCGCGGACACCTTGTCCCGGCTGGAATGGCTCACGAAGATCCGGTACATGCGTCCGACACTGCGCGCGGACAGCGGCAGCGTCACGAGTACCGCGCTACTCGCTCAGCACGCGCTATCTGTCGTCGAGTGGAGGTTCGGCCCACTTCGCGACCCACGTCTGGTTCTCGACGGCGATCGCGTTCTCACAGTCGTCGACGAAGGCCGTCCACCGCGGCTCGTCGGCGGGTGATCCCGCCGCCTTCCACTCGTCGAGGAGTTGCTGCAGTCGACGTGCCGTCGCGGAATAGCTCATCACCAGGAACTCGTACCGGCGGCCGGTCAGATGGCCGGCGACCGCCGCGCCCAGTGTGGTCAGCACCGCCACCCACGGCGCCAGCGTGGACGCCGGAGAAATGGGTGCCGAGCCGGTCGCGGTGCCGGCCTGGACCGCGGCGAGAGCGGCGACGACGGTGGCCGTCAGACCGAGCACGATGGTCCACATCCGCAAGCGCCGCGCCCGACCGGCGTATTCGCGTGCCGTGCGGTCGTAGTAGTGCGTGATCTGGTGCTGCACTCGGTCTCGCACGTAGTCGTCCGGGGTCATCACCGGGGGCATCGCGGTAGCCGAGCGTGAGATTCGGCCTGCCGAGGCGGCGTCGGCGTCGACCTCGGCCACAAAGGGCAGGAGATCGTCAGCGCTCTCCTCGATCTCGGCGACTGCCCGGTACAGCCTGAGCAGTGCGTCGTTTCCGCGAAAAGGGCCGGCTCGTGCTCGGAACCGGTAGATCACCTGCTTGATGCTCTCGGCCACCGCACGGGTGCGAGACCAGCGGCGGAACTCGGCGGGAGTGAGGAAATGAGCCCCGACAAAAGTCGCCGCGGCGAGGCAGGTAGCGCTGACGGTCGCCGCCAGGAGTTGCGGCAGGCCCGAGGCCCGCGCCACGGTCGCGGTCATCGCCGCGGCGATCGCGCCCACTCCGCCGAGATACAGCACGGCGGAGCGTGCGTAGTCCACACGCTTCTTCGCGGCATCGGCGGCGCGTGCCCAGCGAACTCGCCTCGCCCACAGTGACTCGACCACATGGTCTTCGTCGTCCACGGCATCCCTCCTCGCTCCGACCTCCTCGCACTGCCGGTTCCGCGAACAGCGTCGTCGGAGAAACCGGTACGGCCGCGTATCGTGTCACACCCTAGTGAGGTGGACTCGATTCCTTCGCGGACGCGCGGACGACCAGATGAACTTCTGCCCGCTGAAGATAAGGTCAGGATCGTGTCGTCGAACGTGAAGGAGTCCGTCTGAGATGGCAGGACGCCCGATGTCCGCCGAGGAATGCGACCGCCTCTGGCGAGCCTGGACACCCTCCGAAGTCGCCGCACGGATCTCGGCCAGCACGCCCTGCTGGTATGTCGCGGGCGGGTGGGCACTGGATCTGTTCACCGGCGGCCTCGGACGTGAGCACTCCGATCTCGAAATCGGTGTTCCGCGTGAACAATTCGCCGGGATCGTAGACGCGTTTCCCGGCTACGAATGGGACGTCGTCGGCGACGGGTGCGTGTGGCCCTATACTTGTTCTCCGCACCGCCGAGGGCATCCCCTACGCGGTCCCCGAGGTCGTACTCCTGTTCAAGGCGAAAGCCTTGCGCGCCAAAGACGAGGCGGACTTACTCCACACGCTTCCAGCGATGGACCGCGCACAGCGATCCCGGCTGTCCGGGTGGCTGTCGCGAGTGCATCCCGGCCATCACTGGCTGGAAATACTCTCGCGCCACAGGGATTGACCATCGCTGTGCCGGCCGGCACGGTCCGGCCCGACCCTTGTCCGCCGTGAACATCGGCGACTCGGAGGGGTGCCGAAGCCCAACTGGAGCGGTGCCGCTGGACCGGCCCGATCGACCGGCGTAAAACGCAAACGACTCCGGGAGACGGCATGCCCCGCTGCCTGTTCGCTTATGATGTCGCGGGCGTGCACAGCGGGGAGGGTTCATGAATGAGCAAGGGGCAGAGCGGAGCCAGGCGGCACACCCGGCGGGAATGTCGACGGTTGAGGCGGCGCCCCGAGGTGGGGTCGCCAGGTGGGCCGCGGGGCTGACGCTGCTGTGGAGCACGGTGATGCTCGTCGGGGCGGTTCGAGGCGCCGTGGATGCAGTCCAATCGGTGACCTCCTGCCCGTGTACACACTGATCTCACTGCTGCTCGCGATCAGTCGTTCCACCTCACGTTGGATCGCGCACGGGCAGAACACATTGCACTGATCAGCCTGAGAGGATCCACCCCTGGTGTTCGCAGAGGCAGCGACTGCGGTCAAGTCCAAGTGCGTGGTGTAACAGGGTGATCGCCACGTGACCCTGTGTGGTCAGGCGGTCGGATCCGCGGGTTCGGTGTCCTCCTGTTCATCGGCGGGCCGTCGTGGTGGCGGGAGCGGGCCAGGACATCGAGGCCAAGGTAGCGTCGTTCCTCGATCCATTCGTCGTGTTGTTCGGCCAGGGCAGCACCGACGAGGCGGATGATCGCGATCCGGTCAGGGAAGGTGCCGACGGCGTCGGTGCGGCGGCGGATCTCTTTGTTCACCCATTTGCTCGGCAGCAGTCGTGCTGCGGTGAGGGTCTCGGCGTTCACGCCGGTCGTTGTCATGACAGCTCCTGTCCTGCGAGGCGGACACTGCTGGCAGAGCAGTACACCGAAGTACAGGTAGGTCAGTAAGAGGCGAGTGCCGGGCTCCCATGCCAAGACTTGGTAGATGTGACGGTCCAGGACGCGCCCGGACTCGCCCAGTGTGCAGATCCCGTACACGATCTCGCGATTCGCTGTACGGACCAGAGGAGGGGCCGCCGCCGGGCCGTGGATCAGCTCCTGCAATGACGACTGCGGTGGTATGACCGGCACGATCATCGGTGCGCACCCCCGGCCAGGGATGCTCCGTTAGGGGACTCGGCCCCGGAATCCGGCGCGCACGCCGAAAATCGGCGCAGGTCAGAAGGTGCATTCACTGGTCGGCTCCGTGTGTTCGAGGGCACTCGAACACGCAGGACGCGGATCCAACAGATCTGTTGCGTTTTTGTGCGCGAGAGGGGACTTGAACCCCTACGTCCTAAGACACCAGAACCTAAATCTGGCGCGTCTGCCAATTTCGCCACTCGCGCTTGGTGGTACGACCGTCCAAACTTTACCGGCCGAAGCGCGGTTCCAGAAGTGACTGTGGCGAGTGTCGTACTGACCGGTAACCCGACCTGGGATTATAACGATTGAGTCACGGACAAGATGAGGGGCACTCATGTTTCTGTGTGGGGCGGTAACGGGTCGGAACTGGGCGTTTGAAACGTGAGGGATGGTCATGTTTCGGGAGATTCTGGTACGGCAGTACGGAAATACTCGGGGGTAGCGGTGCGGGCTGTAACGAAACGTGAGGATTTCCTCATGATTCTGTGGAATCCTCGCCGTAATCAGGCCGAGCGGTCGAGGAATGCCCGCGCACCCGAGTTGAGCGACGAGCCAAGGCACGTCGCCGAAGAGAAGGAAGACGAAGCGTCTTGACGATCAACGAGAGCACCGAGACCGGAGCCGGAGCGAGCGCGAAGGTGACCAGGGCCGGACAGAGTGCGGCGGGGACGCGGTCGCCGTTGCTGGATCGTTTGCTGAACGGAACTCCTTACGCGCTGGCCTTCGGTGGGCAGGGTGCGCGGTGGCTCAGCGAACTCGAGGAGATCGCGCGCGACAGCGCGCTGGAGCCGGAGCTGACCGCGTTGGTCAACGAGGCAGCCGGGCTGCTGGAACCCATTGCGCGCCAACTACTTGTCGTGCGGCCGGGCGGGTTCGACCCGGTGGCGTGGATGCTCGAGGACGAGCTGGCCGATCCGGATGCCGAGGAGCCCTCGGCCGCGCCTTCCGAGGACGTGCTCCGCTCGGCTGTCGTGTCGATGCCGGGTGTGTTGCTGACTCAGCTGGCGGCGCTGCGGGCGCTGCGCTTGCAGGGGTTGGATCCGGCCGAGCACGCGCCGGTGGCCGTGATCGGGCACTCACAGGGTCTGCTGGCGGCTTCGGCGCTCCAAGGCGCGGGCGCGCGGGATGCGGAGCTGCTGGCGATCGGGCAGTTGATCGGCGCGGCGGCGGGACTGGTCGCGCGGCGGCGCGGGCTGATGCCGGTGGGGGAGAACTCGCCGATGGTGGCGGTCTCCAATGTCGATCCGGAGCAGCTGCGCGCGGTGGTGGCCGAGGTCGCCGAGGGTGTGGATCCCGCTGTGGCGGCAGTGGTTTCGATTCGTAACGGCCGTCGGCGGGCGGTGCTGTCCGGCACCCCGGCGCAGATCGAGCGGGTGCGGCAGCGGTGCGCGCAGATCACCGACCAGCAGACCAAGGAACGGGAGAAGAAGGCGCGCGGCGGTGCGGTGTTCTCACCGGTCTTCGAGGACCTGCTGGTCGACGTGGCGTTCCATCATCCGGCGCTGAGTGACACGGTGGATCTGGTGAGCGGCTGGGCCACACAGTGTGGGCTGGACGCGGAGCTGGCAGGCCGGTTGGCGCAGGAGATCCTGGTCGATCCGATCGACTGGGTCGCCGTGGTGGAGGGCGCGGTCGAGGCGGGCGCGCAGTGGATTCTGGACCTCGGTCCCGGTGACCTGCTGACCCGTCTGACCGCGGGCTCGCTCAAGGGCAGCGGCGTGGGCATCCTCGCGGCGGCCACCCGGGCGGGGCAGCGCGGCCTGCTGACCCCCGGTGCGGCGCCGGAACTGGCCGAGCCGTGGAGTGCCTACGCGCCGAAGCCGGTGCGGCTGCCCAACGGGCGCATCGTCGTCGAGACCGCGTTCACCAAGCTGACCGGTCGTTCGCCGATCCTGCTGGCGGGCATGACCCCGACCACCGTGGACGCGAAGATCGTCGCCGCCGCCGCGAACGCGGGTCACTGGGCCGAGCTGGCCGGTGGCGGTCAGGTGACCGAGCAGATCTTCGCCGACCGGGTGGCCGAGCTGAAGACGCTGCTGCACCCGGGTCGCTCGGTGCAGTTCAACTCGCTGTTCCTCGATCCCTACCTGTGGAAGCTGCAGCTGGGTGGAAAGCGGCTGGTGCAGAAGGCCCGTGCGGCGGGCGCGCCGTTCGACGGTGTGATCGTCACCGCCGGTATTCCGGAGCTGGAAGAGGCCGTCGCGCTCATCCACGAGCTGACCGAGGCCGGTATCCACCACGTGGCGTTCAAGCCGGGCACGGTCGCGCAGATCCGCGCGGTGCTGCGGATCGCCGACGAGGTGCCGGACTACCCGGTGATCATGCACATCGAAGGCGGCAAGGCCGGCGGTCACCACTCCTGGGAAGACCTCGACGACCTGCTGCTCGAGACCTACGCCGAACTGCGCGGCCGCGACAACGTGGTGGTCTGCGTCGGCGGCGGCATCGGCACACCGGAGCGGGCGCGGGAATACCTGACCGGCCAGTGGTCGGCGCGGCACGGCTACCCGGTGATGCCGCTGGACGGCGTGCTGGTCGGCACCGCCGCCATGGCGACCCTCGAAGCCACCACCGCACCCGAGGTCAAGCAGCTGCTGGTCGACACCCCCGGCACCCCGGACTGGGTCGGCGCGGGCACCGCGTCCGGCGGCATGGCCTCGGGCCGCAGCCAGTTGGGCGCCGACATCCACGAGATCGACAACGCCGCCTCGCGGACCGGCCGTCTGCTCGACGAGGTCGCCGGTGACGCGGACGCGGTCGCCGAGCGGCGCGCGGAGATCATCGAGGCGCTGAACGCCACCGCCAAGCCGTATTTCGGCGACGTGGCGACCATGACCTACCAGGAGTGGCTGCAGCGCTACGTGGAGCTGGCCGTCGGGCTGGACCGGCGCAAGGACTTCGACTGCGGCAGCGACATCGGCGAAGCCATCGCCGAGGCCACCGCGTCGGTGTGGCTGGACATCACCTGGCGCGACCGGTTCGCGGAAATGGTGCGGCGCACGGAATCCCGTCTGCACGAGGCGGATCGGGGCGAGATCCCGACGCTGTTCGCCGACGACGAGGCGTTCGAGAACCCGGTGCAGGCGCTGTGCACGTTGGCCGAGCGCTACCCGGCCGCCGAGCAGACCCTGCTGCACCCGGCCGATGTGCCGTTCTTCATCTCGCTGTGCAAGACGCCGGGCAAGCCGGTCAACTTCGTGCCGGTCGTGGACGGCGACGTGCGGCGCTGGTGGCGCTCGGATTCGCTGTGGCAGGCACACGATCCGCGCTACTCGGCCGATCAGGTGTGCATCATCCCCGGCACCGTCGCGGTCGCGGGCATCACCCGCGTCGACGAGCCGGTCGGCGAGCTGCTCGACCGCTTCGAGCAGGACACCGCCTACAGCCTGGTCCGTGACGGCGCGGTGCCCGCCGCGGTCGACGCGCGCCGGGTCGCCGGGGTGACCAGCGGCGTGATCGACGCCGTGATCGCCGCGCCCGACGTGCAGTGGGCCGGGCGGACCACCGTCAACCCGATCCATCGGCTGGGTGACCTGGCCGAGTGGACCGTGGACGGCAAGGGCGCGGTGCACCCGCGCACCGGCGCCACCCTGGCCGAGACCACCGGCCCGGACCCGGAGAACTCCTACGTCGAGCTGACCGTGCCGCTGCTGGGCCGCGACGTGGTGCGCATCCGCATCACGGCGCCGGTCTCGATCTACAACGGCGGCGCGCCGGTCGTCACCGAGGCCGACGCCGACGCCGCCATGGGCGCGCTGCTGGCCGTGGCCGCCGGGCAGTCGCTGCCCGAGGTCAAGGGCGGCACCGCGCACGTCAACCTGGCCTGGACGCCGGATCTGATCGCCGATCACGCGGGCGTCACCGGTTCGGGTCTGCCCGCCACGCTCAGCACCCTCGGCCGCACCGTGCCGGACGTGCTGGTCGGCGCCTGCTGGCCCGCCGTCTTCGCGGTGCTGGGCGCGACCCGCACCGGCGATGCCCGCTCGGTCATCGAGGGCATGCTCGACCTCGTGCACCTCGACCACCGGATCGAGCTGCTGCGCGAACTGCCCGACCAGACCAGCATTCTCGTGGTCCGCGCCGAATCCTCCTCGGTGCTCGACACCGACATGGGCCGGGTCGTCGAGGTCCGCGTGGCCGTCGGCGAGATGCGCGATCAGGGCTTGGACGTGGTGCCGCTGGCCGAGCTGACCGAGCGCTTCGCCATCCGCGGCCGCAACGGCGCGGGCGAGCTGTCCGATCCGCCGCGCGCCGCCGGTACGGCCCCCGAGGCCGCCGACACCCCGCGTCGTCGCCGTCGTGACGTCACCATGGTCGCGCCGCGCGCCATGCACGCCTTCGCCGCGGTGTCCGGTGACCACAACCCGATCCACACCAGTGACAACGCCGCCAAGCTGGCCGGGCTGGGCAGCCCGATCGTGCACGGCATGTGGCTGTCGGCCGCGGCGCAGCACGCGGTCTCGGCCGTGGACCCGACCGCGTCGGTGCCTGCCCGCACGGTGACCGCGTGGACCACCCGGTTCCTCGGCATGGTCCGGCCGGGCGCGGAGATCGACGTGCGCGTCGAGCGCGTCGCGGTGGACAACGGCAGCGAGATCGTCGAGGTGTCCTGCCGCACCGGCGGCGAGCTGGTCATGACGGCCACCGGTCGCATCCGGGCGCCCAGGACCGTCTACGCCTTCCCCGGTCAGGGTATCCAGCGCAAGGGCATGGGCCTGGACGCTCGGACCCGCTCCAAGGCCGCCAAGGCGATCTGGGACCGCGCCGACAAGCACACTCGCGAGGCGCTCGGTTTCTCGATCCTGGCCGTGGTGCGCGACAACCCGACCTACCTGCGGGCGCGCGGCGTCGAGCACCGGCACCCGGACGGCGTGCTGCACCTGACCCAGTTCACCCAGGTCGCGATGGCGACCCTCGGTGTCGCGCAGGTCGCGGAGCTGCGGGAATCGGGTGCGTACGTCGAGGGCGCGATGCTGGCCGGTCACTCGGTCGGCGAGTACAACGCGCTGGCGGCCGTCGCGGGCGTGCTGCCGCTGGAAGCCGTGCTCGAGGTGGTGTTCCAGCGCGGCTCGGCGATGCACGCGCTGGTGCCGCGTGACGCCCAGGGCCGCAGCGACTACCGCATGGCCGCCATCCGGCCCTCGCAGATCGGGCTGCCCGACGACGAGGTCGTCGGCTTCGTCTCCGGCATCGCCGGTCAGACCGGTGAGTTCCTCGAGGTCGTGAACCTGAACCTGCGTGGCTCGCAGTACGCGATCGCGGGCACGGTCGCGGGCCTGGAGGCGCTGGAGGCCGAGATCGACCGCCGCCGTGCGGAGTTCGGCGGCAAGCGGGCCTTCGTGCTGGTGCCCGGCATCGATGTGCCGTTCCACTCGACGGTGCTGCGCAAGGGCGTGCCGGAGTTCCGCAGCAAGCTCGAGCAGTTGCTGCCGCAGGATCTGCACCCGGAGGTCCTCCTCGGGCGCTACATCCCGAACCTGGTGCCCAAGCCGTTCTCGCTGGAGCGCGAATTCGTCGCCGAGATCGCCGATCTGGTGCCCTCGGAGCCACTGGCCGCGGTGCTGGCCGACTTCGACTCGTGGGCCGCGCGTCCGGTGGAGCTGTGCCGGGTGGTGCTGATCGAGCTGCTGGCCTGGCAGTTCGCCAGCCCGGTGCGCTGGATCGAGACCCAGGACCTGCTGTTCACCGATGCCGCGCACGGTGGTCTCGGCGTGGAGCGGTTCGTGGAGATCGGCCTGGGCGCGACCCCGACCGTGGCGAATCTGGCGAGCCAGACGCTGAAGTTGCCGAGCTTCGCCTCGGCCACCGTCGAGGTGCTCAATATCGAGCGCGAAGCGGGCATCGTCTACTCGACCGACACCGATCCCGCGCCGGTCGACGAGCCGGAGGAGACCTCGGCCGCCCCGGCGACCGAGGCCGCCACGCCGGTCGCTGCCGCCGCGCCCGCTCCCGTCGCGAGCTCGGGCGGACCGCGCCCCGACGACATCGCGTTCAGCGCTGCCGATGCCACCCGCGTGCTCATCGCGTTGTGGACCAAGCTGCGCCTGGACCAGATCGGCCCGGTGGACACCATCGAGGGCCTGTGCGACGGCGTCTCCTCGCGCCGCAACCAGCTGCTCGTCGACCTCGGCGCGGAGCTGTCGCTGGGTGCCATCGACGGCGCGGCCGACGCCGACATGGGCGCGCTCGCCGCGACCGTGGACCGGCTGGCCCGCACCTACAAGCCGTTCGGCTCGGTGCTCTCGGACTCGATCAACGACCACCTGCGCAAGGTCTTCGGCCCGTCCGGCAAGCGGCCCGCCGCTGTGGCCGAGCGCGTCAAGAAGGTCTGGGAACTCGGTGACGGCTGGGCCAGCCACGTCACCGCGGAGGTCTCGCTCGGCACCCGCGAAGGTGTCAGCGTGCGCGGCGGCGACCTGGGCGGCCTGGTGTCCGGCGGACTCACCGACGGCGCGTCGGTCGACGCCGCCATCGACGCCGCGGTGCAGGCTGTCGCGGCGCGGCGCGGGATCAGCGTGTCGCTGCCCTCCAGCGGTGGTGGCGGCGGCGCGACCGTGGACGCGGCCGCGCTCGGCGAGTTCACCGAGCAGATCACCGGTCCCGACGGCGTGCTCGCCTCGGCGGCCCGGGTGATCCTCGAACACCTCGGCCTGGGCGATCGCGCCTCGGCTCCGGAAGCTTCCGACGAGTCGCTGGTCGATCTGGTCTCGGCCGAACTCGGTTCGGACTGGCCGCGTCTGGTCGCGCCAGCCTTCGACGCCCGCAAGGCCGTGCTGATCGACGATCGCTGGGCCAGCGCCCGCGAGGATCTGGCCCGGCTGTGGCTGATCGACGACTCCCAGGCCGCCGACCAGCCGGTCGACGGATTCACCGGCGCGGGCGAAGCTGTCGCCGCGCAGGCGAACTGGTGGCGCGAGCGGGCCAAGGGCGAAGCGCGTTCGGTGCTCGCCGGGCTCTACGAGCGCATTGCCGAGGTCGCGTTGCTGACCGACGAGGCGCCGGGACAGTGGTCCGGCGACATCGCGGTGATCACCGGCGCCAGCAAGGGGTCCATCGCCGCGGCGGTGACCGGACGCCTGCTCGCCGGCGGCGCGACCGTCATCGCGACCACCTCCGGCCTCGACGACGAGCGGATCGGCTTCTACAAGAAGCTCTACCGCGAGAACGCCAGGGCCGGGGCCGCGCTGTGGGTGGTGCCCGCGAACATGGCCTCCTACTCCGACGTCGACGCGCTGATCGAGTGGGTCGGCAGCGAGCAGATCGACACCGCGGGCGGCGCCAAGATCAAGATCAAGGACGCCATGACCCCGACCATGCTGCTGCCCTTCGCGGCGCCGCGGGTCGCCGGTGATCTCGCCGACGCCGGTGCGCGCGCCGAGATGGAGATGCGCGTGCTGCTGTGGTCGGTCGAGCGTCTGATCGGCGGGCTGTCGGTGATCGGCGCCGACCACGATGTCGACGCGAAACTGCATGTGGTGCTTCCGGGTTCGCCCAACCGCGGCCTGTTCGGCGGCGACGGCGCCTACGGCGAGTCCAAGGCGGCGCTGGACGCGGTGGTCGCCAAGTGGCGGGCCGAGAAGTCCTGGTCGCAGCGGGTCACCCTGGTGCACGCGCTGATCGGCTGGGTGCGCGGCACCGGCCTCATGGGTCACAACGACCCGATGGTCGCGGCGGTCGAGAAGGCGGGTGTGCAGACCTGGTCGACCACCGAGATGGCCGACGAACTGCTCAAGTGGTGCACCTCGCGGGCCCGCCAGGTCACCGTGTCCGGCCCGCAGCAGATCGACCTGACCGGTGGACTGGCCAGGGCCAAGCTGGACCTGCCCGCGCTGGCCAAGCAGGCACAGGAAGAAGCCGAAGCAGCCGCCGAGGAGACCGGCGCCGAGGCGACCATCCCGGCGCTGCCCACGCCGCCGACGGTCACCTCCGCGCTGCCGGTGCCAGAATGGGGTGAGGTGACCGCCGACCTCGACGACATGGTCGTCATCGTCGGCGCCGCCGAACTCGGCCCCTACGGCTCCTCGCGCACTCGCTTCGAGATGGAGGTCTCCGACGAGCTCTCCGCCGCGGGCGTGCTGGAGCTGGCCTGGACCACCGGGCTGGTGGCCTGGGAGAACGATCCCAAGCCGGGCTGGTACGACACCGAATCCGGCGAGTACGTGCCCGAGCACGAGCTGGCCGAGCGCTACCACGACACGGTGGTCGCCCGCTGCGGCGTGCGGCGCTACGAGGACGACGCGGCCATGGTGGACAACACCGCGCCGCTGATGACCTCGGTGTTCCTCGACCGCGACCTCACCTTCACAGTGGGTGGCGAGGCCGAGGCCCGTGCCTTCGCGGCCGCCGATCCCGAGCACACCGTCATCTCGCCGGTCGAGGGCTCCGGCGACTGGCAGGTGACTCGCCAGGCGGGCACCGAGATCCGGGTGCCGCGCAAGGCGAAGCTGTCCCGCACGGTCGGTGGGCAGATCCCGACCGGCTGGGATCCGACTGTGTGGGGCATCTCGGCGGACATGGCGGGCTCGGTGGACCGGGTCGCGCTGTGGAACATCGCCTGCACCGTGGACGCGTTCGTCGGCTCCGGGTTCGATCCGTCGGAGCTGATGCGCTGGGTGCACCCGAGCCTGGTGGCCAACACCCAAGGCACCGGCATGGGCGGCATGTCCTCGATGCGCTCGCTCTACATCGACAACCTGCTCGGCGAGTCGCGCCCGAACGACATCCTGCAGGAGGCGCTGCCGAACGTGGCGCTGGCGCACGTGGTGCAGTCCTACGTGGGCAGCTACGGCGCGATGGTGCACCCGGTCGCGGCCTGTGCGACCGCGGCGGTCTCGGTCGAGGAAGGCGTCGACAAGATCCGCCTCGGCAAGGCCGATGTGGTGGTCGCGGGCGGTTACGACGATCTCGGCATCGAGGGCATCGTCGGCTTCGGCGACATGTCGGCCACCGCCGACTCGGCGAGCATGAGCGCCAAGGGCATCAGCGACCGGTACTTCTCCCGCGCCAACGACCGCCGTCGCGGCGGGTTCGTCGAATCGCAGGGCGGCGGCACGATCCTGCTGGCCCGTGGGTCGGTGGCGCTGGAGATGGGCCTGCCGGTACTGGGCGTGGTCGCCTTCGCGCAGTCCTTCGCCGACGGCGTGCACACCTCCATCCCGGCTCCCGGGCTCGGCGCGCTCGGCGCAGGCCGCGGGGGACGCGAGTCCCGCTTCGCCGCGGAACTGCGCAAGCTGGGTGTCTCACCGGACGAGATCGCGGTCGTCTCCAAGCACGACACCTCGACCGCGGCCAACGACCCGAACGAGTCGGAACTGCACGAGCGTCTCGCCGAGGCGGTCGGCCGCTCCGAGGGCGCCCCGCTGTTCGTGGTCTCGCAGAAGGCGCTGACCGGGCACGCCAAGGGCGGCGCGGCGGCGTTCCAGCTGATCGGCCTGTGCCAGGTGCTGGAATCCGGTGTGGTGCCGCCGAACCGGAGCCTGGACTGCGTCGACGACAAGATGCGCGCCTACCCGCACCTGGTGTGGGTGCGCGAGGCGCTGCGCTTCGGCGAGCGCTTCCCGCTCAAGGCCGGTCTGGTCACCTCGCTCGGCTTCGGTCACGTGTCCGGCCTGCTGGCCGTCGTGCATCCGCAGGCGTTCATCCAGGCGGTCGAGGCCGGTCGGCGCGAGGAGTACCAGCGCCGGGCGCAGCAGCGGCAGCTGGCCGGACGTCAGCGCATCGCCGAGGCCATGTGCGGCGGCGCGGCGCTCTACGAGCGGCCCGCGGACCGGCGGCTCGGGGCCGACGGCACTCCGGCGAGCCGGGTGCGTCAGCTCGAGGCCGAGATGCTGCTCTCGCCACAGGCGCGTCTGGGCTCCGACGGCGCCTACCGGGTCGACGGCCGGGGCTGCGGCACCGGCGCGGAGGTCCTCGGGCAGTTGGCCGGGGAGTAACAACGACAGTCGGCCGGATCGCGTCTGCCTCGGTGGGCGCGATCCGGCCGTGTCGTGCGCCGAAACCAGTACGCTGCACTGCGAGTCGTCCGTCGATCCGCTTCATCGGGGGCGGACGGCGCGAACCGTGAACAATTGAGCGCTTGCCGAACGGGAGTGCGGTCGACGGACGAGCGGCCGCACTCCCGGACGCATATGAGGGAGCTGCGACGACGCATGACCATTCTCGGAATCGGCCTGGATCTGGTGACCATCTCGGAGTTCTCCGAGCAGCTCGAGCGCGTGGGTACCACCATGCTGCGGGAGAGCTTCACCGCGGGGGAGCGCCGCTACTGCCAGAGCAAGGGCACCGACCCGGCTCGCAGTTTCGCCGCGCGCTGGGCCGCCAAGGAGGCGGTGCTCAAGGCGTGGGCGTCCTCGCGCTTCGCGCGCAGCCCACAGATCGGTGACAATCCGTATCCGCTGATCGAGGTGGTCAACGACGCCTGGGGGCGGCCCAGCATCAAACTGCACGGCCTGGCGGCGGAATTCCTGCCGCGCGTGCGGGTGCACCTCTCGCTCACTCACGACGGCGACACGGCTGCGGCGATGGTGGTGCTGGAGGATCCGGGCGAGCTGGCCGATCTCATCGAAGGCCGTGAATCACCGGTGTGAGGCGCGCGGTCCCGAATCGCGGTCCGGTGATTCAGGACCGCGATTCCTTCTCCGCCACCAGGAGATAGGCGACCATCAGCCGTTTGAGTTCGGCGACGGCGTCGGCGTGCGACTGCTCGTCCTGGACGGAGAAATTCAGCATCGAATAGACCACGTGCACGAGCACCTCGGCCATCATGGTGCGCCTTGCCCGCGGCGTGCGCGGGGTGAGCGGGCGCAGCATCTGCGAGACGACCTCGGCGAATTCCTTCTCGTGGATGGCGCCGGTGGTCCGCGTGGACGGAGTGGACTGCATGGCCAGCCAGACCTCCCGCCGGGACGGGTCGGTCACCCAGAGGTTGGCGAGATGGTCGACGAACTGGTTCATGTGACGCAACCAGTCCAGCGACGGAATCTCGCCATGGAAATCGGCGAGCTCCCGGGAGACCGCCACCAGATCCTGACGGTTGAGTTCGCAGACGATCACGTATTTGTTGGCGAAGAATTGATACAGGGTGCCGATCGGCACCTCGGCGCGAGCCGCGACCTCTTCACAGGTGAACGACTCGAACCCGACCTCGACGAGCAATTCGCGCGACGCCTGCAACAGCGCGTCGAATTTGCGCTTGCTCCGCTCCTGAGTGGGTCGCTTGCGCGGCATCAATTCCCGCGGGTCGTCCTGCATCTCCAAAGCGGGGTCAAGGTGTCGCTTCCTGGGCTTCGCCTCGGCCTTCGCTTGCACTTCCACGCGTCCAGGCTAGCGGTACCGATAGAAGACCGATATGCCCGCATCATCGGCGGGTCGGTTTTCGGTCACTTCTCCCACCCATCCGCACCGGTTGTGGTGTCGAACCCCAACTGAGCACGCGTGCATCGGTAGGCGCATCGTCGCGCCCCCGGGGGTTGATCCGAGGTACCGATCAGGTCGTGCCGATCAGACCAGGCGGGTTCGACTCATGTCTTGCGAGTGGATCTATCGAGCGGGCAGGTTCGACGGCGAGCGGGGCCCGCGCAAACGGTGACGGGGAAGGCGGGTGTGGTGGCTCGACTCATGGTGACGCTGGGGGCATCGATAGAACGCGGCGCGGTACGCGCGGTGGCTTTGTCCCAGTTCGGGAGCAGGTGGGCCGAACGGGTGCTCGTGCGCCGGGTGGTCAGGACCGGAACCGACCCGGCGGATATCGCCGTGGCGGTGGAGGTCGCCCTCGACGCGGTCGCCGCCGAACTGCGGCGCATGGACGCGAACGAGCTGGGCCCGGAGCTCAGGGCCGTCGGCCCGCTGGCCGCGGGCGAGGATGTCGAGGAGCCGATCGGGGATCTGGACTCGGCGATCGCGGGCGCGGCGGTGGTCTATCGGGAGACCGCCCAGCGCAGGGCGGTGGTCACCCGGCTGGCCGAAGGGCGTTGGCACGGCGCGGCCCTGGTTCCCTCGACGTCCGCGCATCTGAGCGTCGCCGCCGATCTGCCCTCCCTGACGGAGTTCGGCGACCTGATGGTCTGTGACGTGGTGCCCGGATATCAGGCATGCGCGGTGGTCGACGCCGCGCGCAGCCGGGTGCTGGCGGCGACCGGCCGGGCGGGAACCGTCGCCTCGCTCGGTGAGGTGGTGCGGGCCGCGAGCGCCCAGAGCGCGGCGGCCGGGGTGCGCTTGGACGCGGTGTTGCTGATCGGGTCGGCTGCCGACTCGTTCGAGGTGCGCGCCGCCGTCGAAGGACTCGGCGTGCCGGTGCTGTCGTGTCCGCTCGCGGCCGCGGCGACGGCCGTGGGAGCGGCCAGGTGGGTGCTCGATGATCTGGCGGGCGTCGCCGAGGAAGTCGACGCGCCCGCCCGTCATCGGCTCGCCCCCGCCTTGCCGACGGCGGTGGGCGCGCTCGCGTGCGGTCTGCTCACCGCGGGCCTCTATGCCGGCGGCGGACTCTACGACAGGCAGGGCGACGGTGGTCTCGTCCTCTCCGACGACGCGCGGGTGACAGCCAACAGCGAGGTCTTCGGCGGCACCGACTCGACCGCCGGGGCGGACGCCGGCTCCCCGGCGCACCCGGGTGTGTTCGACTCCCGACGGGGCGCCCCGGAGCGCGTCCGCGCGGCGGAGGTGGCCGAGCCGGTCCAGCACGCCTCCTACGCACTGGGTTCGCCGCAGTCACAGAGCTGGTGGGGCGCACCCGGGGAGCCCCTGAGTCTGCAACCGGTCCAAGACGAGCGGGCCGATGTCGTCGAAACTCCCGGCGAGCTGCCCGGCGCGGGCCTGCCCACCGAACCCACGCTGGGAGATCCGGCCGCCCTGCTGTTGTTCCCCGGCGAGACGCCGCCACCGCCCGCCTTCACCCCGGAGTCCTATCGGTGGTGGGACAACCACGTGCGGCTGATCGCGCAATGGGCGGCACAGCGTTTCGCCGGAGCCTGACTCACTCGGCTCCGGCGGAACGTCCGATCAGGCGGCCGTGGTGCGACGCTGGAACAGCAGCCGGGCCGCGAGGTAGCCGGTCAGGGCGATGGCACCGCACCAGGCGATGGCGAGCAGGGCGCTGTCGCCGATCTCGGTGCCCATGAGCAGGCCGCGCACCGTTTCGATCACCGGGGTCACCGGCTGGTTCTCGGCGAAGGAGTGCAGCGCGCTCGGCATGGTTTCGGTGGGGACGAACGCGCTGCTCACGTACGGCAGGAACATGAAGACGAAACTGAACCCGTTGGCCGCCTCCGGGTTCCGGGCCAGCAGCCCGAGCGCCGCGGCTACCCAGGACAGTGCCAGCACGAACATCGCGATCACCGCGATCGCGCCGAGCCAGCGCAGCGGATCGGCGGTCGGTCGGAAACCGATCGCCACCGCGACCCCGATCACGATGCCGGTGGTGACCATATTGCGCAGCACGCTCTCGGCGACGTGGCCGGTGAGCACTGCCGAGCGGGCGATGTCCATCGCGCGGAACCTGTCGACGATCCCTTCGCTGAGGTCGACGGCGATGCTGACGCCGGTGGTCGATGCGCCGAATCCCGCGCACAACAGGATGATTCCCGGCACCACATAGTCGATGTAGGCGCTCTCGCCCGCATTCATGGCGCCGCCGAAGACGTAGACGAACATCAGCAGGATCGCGATCGGCAGCGCCAGGGTCATGATCATCGTGTCCGGGCTGCGCCGGGTGTGCCGGAGATTGCGGTCGAGCATGGTGAGGCTGTCCTGGGCGGTGCGCAGCGCCCGCCGGTGCAGGGTCGGACGCCGGGGCGGAGCCGTGACGGTCATGGTGGATCTCTTCTCGCTCGTGGGCGGACGGGTCAGGCCGCGGTGCCGGCGGTGGTGGGGTGCCCGGTGAGGGCGAAGAAGACGTCGTCGAGATCGGGGGTGTGCACGGCCAGGCGCTCGATAGTGACGTCGTGGTCGGCCAGGCGGTCGAGGGTGTGCTTGATGTCGGCGGCGCTGCCGTCGGAGGGAATGCGCGCCGACAGCTGCGCGTGGTCGGCGTGATGGCCGATGCCGCCGAGCGCGCGGGTGGCGGCGTCCAGGGTGGCCGCGTCGGCGAAGAACACCGTGATGTGGCCGCCGGGTACGCGTTGCTCGAGTTCGGCGGCCGTGCCCTCGGCGACGATCCTTCCGCCGTCGAGTATCGCGATGCGGTCGGCGAGCTGGTCGGCCTCCTCGAGGTACTGGGTGGTGAGCAGGATGGTCACGCCCTCGGCCGCCAGTTCCCGGATCACCGCCCACAGCTCGCGGCGGCTGCGAGGGTCCAGGCCGGTGGTCGGCTCGTCCAGGAACAGCAGGCGGGGACGTCCCATCAGGCTCATCGCCAGGTCCAGGCGCCTGCGCATGCCGCCGGAGTAGGTCTCGGCGGGTGTGCCCGCGGCGGCGACGAGATCGAAGCGTTCGAGCAGTTCGTCGCGGCGTGCGCGGAGCTGTGCGGCGGGCAGGTGCAGGAGCCTGCCGGTCAGTTGCAGGTTCTCCGCGCCGGTCAGGACTTTGTCGACGGCGGCGAACTGTCCGGTGACACCGATCGTGGCGCGCACGGTGGCCGCCTCGCGCACCAGGTCGTGGCCGAAGATGCGGACCTCGCCCGCGTCGGGGGTGATGAGCGTGGTGAGGATGCGGACCAGCGTGGTCTTGCCCGCGCCGTTCGGGCCGAGCAGCGAAAAGATGGTGCCCGCAGGGACTTCCAGATCGATGCCGTCGAGCACGCGGTGCTCGCCGTAGGACTTGCGCAACTGGTGCACGGTGAGTGCGGAAATGGGCCGGGTGGTCATGTGAACCTCTCCCAAGAACTGTTTATTGATAATACAGTTTATATGCTAAGCAGTTGACCGGCGCAACCTCGGAGCCCGGCTAGAGTCGACGCGAAGGAGGAAACCGATGACCAGGTCGGAGGACGTTGCCGCTACCTCACCGCTCGAGCTGCCCAAGCCGATCGCGTTGCTGTGGGGCGTGGTGCCGGAAGGGGAGCGCGGCCCCAAACGCGGGCTGACCCTGGAGCAGATCCTCGATACGGCCATCGCGCTGGCCGATGCGGAGGGCGCGCCCGCGCTGTCGATGAGCCGGATCGCCAAGGAGCTCGGCTTCACCGCCATGTCGCTGTACCGCTATGTCGACAGCAAGCAGACGCTGGTGACGTTGGTCCTCGACCGCGTCGTCGGCAAGCCGCCGGTGATCGCGGCCCACGAGGGCTGGCGGGCCGGGCTGCGGGCTTGGGCTCTCGCGGAATTCGAGATGATCGCCCGCCACCGGTGGTGGCTGGACATCCCGATGGCGAGCCCGCCGATGGGGCCCAACAATATGGCCTGGCTGGAGGCCGGGCTGGCCACGTTGGGGCGGACGACGCTGCCGGAAGCGATCCGATTACAGCTGGTGATGAACCTGTCGCTCTATGTCCTCGGCCGGTCGTGGGCGGCCAAGGACGTCGTCGCCGACCAGGGCGATGACGCCGACCTCGAGGGCGTGTTGCTCTCGGTGCTCGACCCCGAGCGGTTCCCCGCGTTGGTCTCCGCGCTGACCCACCGTGCCTTCGACGGCGACATCGACTGGACGCGAGCAGATTTCGAGTTCGGCCTCGACCGGTTGCTCGACGGCTACGACCACTACCTCGCGGCACACGGATTCGGCGCGGGCGAAGACCTGGCCACCGGCAGCGCGGCGAAGAGTTGAGCGCGCCGGTGACGGCGCGCCGCGGGCGAGCTCAGACCGACAGATCGCGGCGCAGTTTGGCGACGTGACCGGTGGCGCGCACGTTGTACTGGGCCACCTCGATCCTGCCCTCTTCGTCGACGAGGAAGGTGGAGCGGATGACGCCGGTGACGGTCTTGCCGTACATCTTCTTCTCGCCGAAGGCGCCCCACTCGGTCAGTACCGCGCGGTCGGGGTCCGACAGCAGCGGGAAGGTCAGGGCCTCGGCGTCGCGGAACTTGGCCAGCTTGGCGGGTTTGTCGGGGGAGATGCCGACCACGTCGATGCCCGCCTCGTTCAGCTCGGCGAGGCTGTCCCGGAAGTCGCAGGCCTGCTTGGTGCAGCCGGGCGTGCTCGCGGCCGGGTAGAAGTAGACGACGACCTTGCGGCCGCGGTAATCGGCGAGCGAGACTTCGTTGCCGTCGGCGTCGGGCAGGGTGAAGGCGGGAGCGAGGTCACCGGGGGCGAGTCGTTGATTCGTCACGTCCTGCACGGTAACCGAAGCGGTGCGCGACGGGCCGATACACTCGTGCCCGAGCCCTGGTGATTCGCGAACCGCCGGGTTTCCCGGCCGGGACATCTCGGTGGAGTCCGGGCCCGGTTCGCGCCTGGTGGCACGCCAATCGACGAGGAGGAATGACGTGGGTAGGGATACCGAGCGGATCGAGCGGGAGATCGAGGAGGCTCGCGCGCGACTGGCGAGCACGCTCGACGAGATCGCGGTGCGCGCCGATCCGCAGCGGATCGCCGACGACACCAAGGCGGTCGTCGTGGCCAAGCTCAATCAGCCGAAAGTGAAGTACTCGCTGATCGGCGCGGGCGCGCTGGTCGTGGGTCTGGTGCTGGTCAAGCTCTTCCGCTGACCGTCGCGAACGAAAACACCCGGTGTGGCCTCGCCGCACCGGGTGTTCTTCGTTTTCGGCCACGATCTGCCCGAATCGGAAAGGTGGTCCGAATCAGACGGTCGGGCAGGCGAAACCGTCGCCGTCGGGATCGAGGTGCGGACCGTAGCCCGGCTCGCCGCGGAAGATCGGAGCGCGGCCCGCGGCGCGGGCGGCGTCGCAGTTGGCGAAGGCTCCACCCGCGGAACCGGTCTGGGACAGACCGGCCGAACCGGTCATGATCAGACCGGTGTCGATGGCGGAGGAGCCGGTTCCCGCGGAACCGGTGTTGGCGGAGGCCAGGGCGGGGGCCGCGACGAGCGTCAGGCCCGCGGCGGCGGTGCTGACAAGGAGCCGGCGAACGTTCATGTATTCCTCTGTGTCTGCTGCGGTTATGTGCTGCGGTGAGCGGCGTCGAGAGTCCCGACGCCGCACCCACTGTTGCGATGGGCCGCTGAGTTGTCAACCGCGCGAAGGCTGGACACACAGGGCCGCGAAGCGGGTGACCGCGCCGATCCACATGTGGTGTCCATGTCAACCAATCGGTAGACTGGGGCGGTGACGCGATGGCTGAGTGAGGAAGAGCAGCGGACCTGGCAAGCCTATATCCGGATCAGGCACCGGATGGATGCCGCGATCGCCGCAGGTCTGGCGCGCGATGGATTGTCCCTGGCCGACTACGACCTGCTGGTACCGCTCTCGGCCGCACCGGAGGGCCGGATGCGCGCCAAAGATCTCGGTGCCGAGGTCCGCTGGGAGAAGAGCAGGCTCTCCAAGCACCTGGCCAGGATGGACGCGCGCGGGCTGGTCGAGCGCAAGCCGTCACCCGAGGACGCGCGCGGCATCCTCGTCGAGTTGACCGCCGCCGGACGTGCTGCTCTCGAGCAGGCCGCGCCCCGTCATGTCGAGCTGGTGCGCACCGTGTTCATCGATCCGATGACCGAGGAGCAGGCGCGCGCCCTGCGGGAACTCGCCGACCGAGTCGTGCCGTCGGCCGAGGGCTGCGACGACGTGTGTGACGAGCCCGAGCCCTGTGACATCGACGGCTACGACGCCCGGTCCCGGCGGTGAAGCCGAGCTCGTCGCCGCGACGAGTTCGGCGGCCGAGCCGTGCCGTGTCGTCGTGGCGCGCCCGGCAGTCCTCTGGTGGCGAACTCGCCGACCCGAGTCAGGACCACGGGGTGATGGGCGGCTTCACCCACAGCAGCTTCTCGTCCGGATGAGCGCGGCGGGCCGCCGGATGTCCGGGGTGGCGTCGCGCCCATCCGGCCTTCTCGTCGAGCAGGGCGGCGACCGCCTGCCAGGTCTCGTCGGTGCTGGGCGGATTGGTCTGCGCGGCCCTGGCCAGTTTGCGCAGCATCGCCGCGGGCATCGCACGCAGTTCGGTCGCGCTGATGTCCCGGTCCCACAGGTAGACGGCCAAGCGCCGGGCTTTCTCCGCGCGGCGGCCCGCCGAGATTGTGTTGTGCGCATAGTCGCCGCTGTGCGCATGCTCGGCGTTGTGCGCGTGATCGGCCACCCGGGCATTTTACGGCCGACGCCCCGCCGTCGGCCGGGTGAGCCGGGGCGGGGCGTCGCGCACGCAGAAGGCGAGACGATCGGTGCGCGGAGATCAGTAAGCGCTGTTGACGTTGTCCATGCTGCCGTAGCGGTGCGCGGCGTAGTTGCAGGCGGCGACGATGTTGGAGACCGGATTCCAGATGTCGAACGGCGTGCCCTCGACGTGGTAGGCGGCGAAGGTGGGGTCGATCACCTGGAGCAGGCCCTTGGACGGGATGCCCGCGGCGGCGTTGGAGTCCCACAGGTTGATCGCCTGGGGGTTGCCGGTGGACTCGCGCATGATGTTGCGGTAGATGCCGTCGTAGCTGCCGGGGATGCCCTTGGCGGCCATGATGTCCAGCGCTTGACGGATCCAGCCGTCCAGGTTGTTCTCGTAGACCGGCGGAGCCGGAGCGGCGACGGGCTCGACCGGCGGCGCGGGCGCCGGTGCGGGGGCCGGGGCGGCTTCCGGTGCGGGTGCGGCCGGAGCGGCCTGCTGAGCAGGCGCGGCCTCGGCTGCGGCCACCTCGGCGACCGGCTGCTGTTCGGCGACCAGCTGCTGCTCGGCGACCAGCGTGTGGCGGGCGGCGGGGCGGTCGTCGGCGACGGAGATCGCCGAGGAGGTGGTGACCGCCAGGACGGCCGCGGCGGCCACGGCGAGGGTCATGCCTTCGCGAACGGTGGTGCGCCGGAAGTTGAGCAGACGGGTGTCGGACATCGCTGAATCGGTTCCTTGGTCTGGGACGTGGTGGTCCGAATCGCACTCGAGCAGCGCGGATCCGGCGGCGGAGGGAGCCCTCGCGCCGATGGAATCGGTGTGCTGTTGTCGGTTCTGTTGTCACGGACACTTCGGTCCGGCGGACACGACGTCATGCCTGTCGCGGCGACTCGGCATCGAGTGCGGCCGCGGGCGTCGCGCGGAACTCCACTTCGGGTGGAGCGATGGGGTTCGGGGAGGTGCCGGGCGGTGGAGCATGCCCTGGCTGGTCGGTAACCGAACTCCGGGTCGCTGTGACCTGATTGCAGAATGGTCACGAAAAGTTAACGGAGAATGAACGGCAGGCCAAGGGGAAGTGTTGGTGATCTTGGATCGCTGCGGCCTGTGGAGTAAATCGACTGTCTTGCAGGAGGTTTGCCGATAAACATTCGGTGGCGGAGGTCACAGAAATGTTTCGAGCATCTCGGTGCGATAACGCCTGGATGACGGTTCCATCCCGAAATAGGGCCGCTCCGTACCCTCGGCGCTGCGATGGAGACGGTGATCTTCTCCAGTGGGTGAACCCAAGAAGAAGGCCCGCTCGGCGTATGCCGAACGGGCCTTCTCGTGGTGCGCCATCAGGGACTCGAACCCCGAACCCGCTGATTAAGAGTCAGCTGCTCTGCCAATTGAGCTAATGGCGCCTGCTCCGTGTTCCGGTGCGGGACAAACATTAACAGCAGGTGGGTGCAGAAGTGAAATCGGCTGGTCAGAGGCGTTTTGGCTGGGCGAGGTTCGAGCGGTCTCCGACCGTCGGCCGGGCGGTAACGCCCGCCGGTCCGCACGCGATGGTCAGTCGGGGAGTTCCTCTCGTCGCGCGTTGACGCGATCCGCCGGCGTGAGCGCGGTCATTGGACAGGTCGAACCCGACTGGCAGAATGGCGGTCAGGTTCTCGACCGGGCCTGCCGAGCGGTGGGTCGATGTGCGGTGGGTTGAGGTTCCGCACCGGTCGAAAATCGAGCTGTCAAACGTGTCGCGCAGGCGTGTTCGGCGGCGTCCAGACGTGAAACGGGGTTGATGATGAGCATTGGTCATGGTCGGCGTCGAGTGCCACTGATCCGCCGGACATCACGAGTGCTCAGTCTTCCCGCGCTCGTGCTCGCCCTGCTCGCACTCGTGCTGACGTCGTGTTCCACCGCGGCGAACGACAGTTCGTCATTGGCCATCGATCGCAATCCGATCACCGAGCTCATCAAGCCGAAGCTGCTCTCGCCGGTCAAGGACGGCGACAAGGGCGTCTCGCCGGGCATGCCGATGACCTTCGAGGTCCAGGACGGCCGCTTCACCGAGGTCGAATTGGTCAACGAGGAGGGCAGGGCGGTGCAGGGCGCGCTCGCTCAGGACGGTCGCAGCTGGGCGACCACCGAGGTGCTCGGTTACGGCCGGACCTATCGGCTCGCGGCCCAGGCTGTCGGTCTCGGCGGCGCGAATTCCGCGACGTTGAGCTTCACCACCAGCTCTCCGGACAACCAGACCAAGCCGTACCTGAGCCCCGGCGAGGGTGAAGTGGTCGGTATCGGCCAGCCGGTGGCGATCCAGTTCGACGAGAACATCCCCGATCGCCGGGCGGCCCAGGAAGCCATCAAGATCACCACCACGCCGCCGGTCGAGGGCGCGTTTTACTGGCTGAACAACCGTGAGGTGCGCTGGCGGCCGCAGAACTACTGGGCGCCGGGCACCCGTGTCGACATCGAGATCAACGTCTACGGCGTGGATCTGGGCGAGGGTCTGTACGGCCAGAACAACGTCACCTCGCACTTCGTGGTGGGCGACGCGGTGATCTTCACCGCGGACGACAACACCAAGATGGTGACGGTCACGCGCAACGGCGAAGTGATCAAGACCATGCCGACGTCGATGGGCAAGGACAGCACGCCCACCGACAACGGCGTCTACATCATCGCCGACAAGCATGAGAAGATCGTGATGGACTCCTCCACCTACGGCGTCGCGGTGAACTCCGCCGACGGCTACCGCACCCCGGTGGACTACGCGACCCGCATGTCCTACAGCGGCATCTTCTTCCACTCGGCCCCGTGGTCGCTCGGCGCGCAGGGCAACACCAACACCAGCCACGGCTGCCTGAACCTCAGCCCGGCCGATGCCCGGTGGGTGTACGAGAACGCCAAGCGCGGTGACATCGCCATCGTCCAGAACACCGTCGCGGGGACGCTGTCGGGCACCGACGGCCTCGGCGACTGGAACATCCCCTGGGAGACGTGGAAGGCGGGCAACGCCGACGTGTCCTAGCCGGGCTCTGCCCCGGTTCTCACGGTCGCCGCAACGCTTGGTCGCGGCGACCGTGTCGTTTGCGGCGAGAGTGAGGTCGGGTGGCAGGCTACGACGTGCGGAAGGTGCACGAGTGCGAGTTCTGCGATCGGCAGGACGAGCGACTGGGGGAGGCTGTGGAGCTGGGGGCTGCCGAGGCCCTCGCCGAAGCCGACGCCGGGGGACCGCTGGCGTGGCGCCGCTTCGCCGGGGGGTTCCCGCTGTCGGCCGAGAGCGACGACGGCGTGTGGGTCTACTACATCCATGAGACCGGCTAGCCGGAGACATCGAGGAGTGCGGAGGGCGCCCGAGGGAACGAAAGCGGGGCCGGAACTCTCGTTCCGGCCCCGCTCTACGGGGTGAGTGACGGGACTCGAACCCGCGACAGCCAGGATCACAACCTGGTGCTCTACCAACTGAACTACACTCACCATCACCGGTAACAACCGGCGGCCTAGATATTAGCGCGTCTACCCCGAAGATCCCTAATCGGTTTCCGGCATGCCTTCTACCTGCGGCGTTGCGGCGTTCTTCGCGGCCTTCGCCCGTGCGGCGTCGATCTCGGCGACGGCGGTCGCGATCTCGGCGGTGGACGGTCCGGGTGGGGCGACGAAGGCGGTGCGGCGGTAGTACTCGAGCTCGCGGATGGATTCCTGGATGTCGGCCAGGGCGCGGTGGGTGAGGCCCTTCTCCGGCTGACCGAAGTAGATGCGGGGATACCAGCGCCTGCACAGTTCCTTGATCGAGCTGACGTCGATCATGCGGTAGTGCAGGTGCGCGTCGAGGGCGGGCATGTCCCTGGCGATGAACGCGCGGTCGGTGGCGATCGAGTTGCCCGCCAGCGGCACGGTGCGGGGGGTGGGCACGTACTGACGGATGTAGTCGAGCACCAGCTCTTCGGCTTCGGCCACCGTGACGGTGGACCGGCGGACTTCCTCGGTGAGGCCGGAGCGGGCATGCATCTCGGTGACCACCGGCGGCATCGCGGCCAGCGCGGCGTCATCGGCGTGGATGACGATGTCCACGCCCTCGCCGAGCACATTGAGATCGCTGTCGGTCACCAGCGCCGACACCTCGATCAGTTTGTCGCTGTCCAGGCGCAGCCCGGTCATCTCACAATCCATCCACACCACTAATTTGTCGGACACCCGCGCAAGACTACTGCGCTGTGGGCGGTCGGCGAACGGCTCGCGACACCACCGACTCCTCGCGCCCCATCGGCTCGTTGCGGGGATACAGTCTCGGCAGGGTCTCCGGTCGGACCGATCCGATCCCTTCGATTCAGCAGTACCCGGCCCCGGTCGGTTCCGGCTCGCAGTGCCCGTGCCCGGTTGTGCGGTGTCGAGTCGAGTAGACGGAGGACGTGCGATGACCACCCCCGAGCAGAGGGCCGCCGAGGCGCGCAGAGCGGCGGAGCGGGCAGCCGAGCTGGCGGCGGAAGCGGCCGCCGCGGCGGAAGCGGCCGAACGCGAACTGGCCGCGCATCGGGCGGCGGAAGTGGAGCGGTCGGCGCGATCGGGGCCAGGGGCGCAGGGGGAGCACGTGGAATCCGCGGCGAGCGAGGCCGCGGAGTCGGCCGCTCGCGAGATCGCGGCCGGTTACGCGAGCGAGGGGCCCGCGATCGACCTCGGCACGGTGGTGGTCGACGGTGTGGTGGATCCGGATGCCCGGGTACGCATCCCGTTGCGGACGATGAACCGGCACGGTCTGGTGGCCGGCGCGACCGGCACCGGCAAGACCAAGACCTTGCAGGGCATCGCCGAGCAGCTCTCGCGTGCGGGCGTGGCGGTGGTGCTCGCCGACATCAAGGGCGACCTGTCCGGGCTCAGCACAGCGGGACGGCAGGACGAGAAGATCGCCGCGCGGGCGGCGGAGACCGGCGTCCTGGACTGGGCGCCGAGTAGCTTCCCGACCGAATTCCTCTCGCTGGGCACCGGTGGCATCGGGGTGCCGGTGCGCGCCACCATCTCCGCCTTCGGCCCGGTGTTGCTGAGCAAGGTGCTCGGCCTGAACACGACCCAGGAGTCGACGCTCGGGCTGATCTTCCACTGGGCCGATCAGCAGGGGCTCGCGCTGCTGGATCTGAAGGATCTGCGCGCGGTCATCACTCATCTGACCAGCCCGGACGGCAAGGCGGATCTGAAGGGGATCGGCGGGGTGTCGGCGCAGACAGCGGGAGTGATCCTGCGCACGCTGGTGAATCTGGAGGCCGAGGGCGGCGACACCTTCTTCGGTGAACCGGAATTCGATCCGGCCGATCTGGTGCGGACCGCAGGCGGACAGGGCGTGATCACGCTGTTCGAGCTCGGCGCCCAGGCGGCGCGGCCGGTGATGTTCTCGACGTTCCTGATGTGGGTGCTCGCCGAGTTGTTCCAGACCCTGCCGGAGATCGGCGATGCCGACAAGCCCAGGCTGGTGTTCATCTTCGATGAGGCGCACCTGTTGTTCGACGATGCCTCCAAGGCGTTCCTGGATCAGGTGGAGCAGACCGTCAAGCTGATCCGATCCAAGGGCGTCGGGGTGTTCTTCTGCACGCAATTGCCCACCGACATACCGAATCCGGTGCTCTCGCAACTGGGTGCGCGGATTCAGCACGCGCTGCGGGCGTTCACCCCGGATGATCAGAAGGCGTTGTCCAAGACAGTCCGGACCTATCCGCGTACCGAGCACTACGACCTGGAGACGGCGTTGACCTCACTGGGTACCGGCGAGGCGATGGTGACCGTGTTGTCGGAGCGGGGAGCGCCGACTCCGGTGGCATGGACCAGGATCGCGCCACCGCGGTCGCTGATGGACACCGTCGGCGAGGCCGCGATCTCTTCGCACGCGCTGGCGGGCGGGCTCTCGGCGAAGTACCGGCAGACGATCGACCGGGAGTCGGCCTCGGAGATACTGGCCGCCGAGATGGCCGCGGTGGAGCCGGTGAAGCCGGAAGTTCTTGTGACGCCGGAGCGTTCGCCGGGCGAGGAGCCGGAGGAGTCGGCGGCCGACCGGATCATGCGCAATCCGGCGGTCAGGGGTTTTCTGCGGTCGGCGGCGACGGTGGCCGGCCGCGAGATCACTCGCAGCTTGTTCGGCACCCGTCGCCGCCGCTGAGCCGAACCCGGCTCGGCAGGTATCCGCAATTGGGAAATGTTGCGGGAGCAACGGACTCGCCCCACCCCTGGGTTGGTCACCTCGAGCGGGGTGGGGCGAGTCGACGGTCTCGAAGTATCAGAGACCGATCAGAGCGAGCAGCGAGGCGAGCAGATCCGAGACGAAATCGAGCAGCATGTGACTAACTCCTTCATCGTTGGTTGCTTGGATGGACCGGTGAGAACTTTAACCACAGCCAACTGCTATGACCAAATCGGGGCGAAAACATGGCCGTGACCGGGAATCTGCGTAGCACCATGGCATTTGGACGGCGCAATCCCCCACTCGATTAGGGGATCGTTTCGCGGGTGTGTAATCTGAGTCACGAATCCGCCGGAGTGCTATCAGCCGCCGAGCTTACGGTAGAAGGCGCCGGCGATGGGTGCGCTCAGGGCGCGGGGGCTGTACTGGCCCGCCACGCTCATGCCCTTGCTGATGAGTCCGGGAACGACACGCATCTTGTTGCGGGCGAGGGCGTCGATGGAGACCTTCGCGGTGTATTCGGAGGAGACCCACATGAAGTCGGGGACCATGCGGTCGACGATCGAAGCGTCGGCGGGATCGGGTGTTTCGGTGCGCACCGGGCCGGGTGCGAGCAGGGTGACGTGTACCCCGGTGTCCTTGAGTTCGCCGCGCAGCGATTCGGCGAAGGTGTTCGCGAAGGCCTTGCTGGCGGCGTAGGTGGTGTTGTTGGGGATGGGCATGTTGCCCGCCGCCGAGCCGCTGATCAGGATGCCGCCCGCGCGCCGCGCGAGCATGCCGGGCAGCACGGCGAGGGAGAGGTCGTGCACCGCGACGGCGTTGAGTTCGAGCTGGTCGCGCTCGTATGCGGGGTCGAGTTCGGTGATGGCGCCGAAGGTGGCGATGCCGGCGTTGTTGCACAGGATGGCGATGTCGCGGGCGGCGAGTTCCTCGGCCAGCGGCGCACGCTGGGCCCGGTCGGCCAGGTCGACCGCGCGCACCTCGGCGGTGATGCCGTGCGCGAGGGTGAGCCGCTGGGCGAGCTCGTTCAGCAGTTCGCCCCGGCGTGCGACCAGGATCAGCGAGTAACCGCGTCCGGCCAGTTCCGCGGCCAGCGCGGTGCCGATGCCGGAGGAGGCGCCGGTGACGACGGCGCGATTGTCGGTGGTGGGAGAAGGCAAGCTCACGCTGGGAGCCTAACGTTCGCCCTGTTCGCCGCGGTCCTACAGGCGGGCGGCCAGGCGGGTGCCCTGGTCGATGGCCCGTTTGGCGTCGAGCTCGGCGGCCAGTTCGGCGCCGCCGATCAGATGCACCCGCACCCCGGCGGCGCGCAACGGCTCGGCGAGTTCGCGCACCGATTCCTGGCCCGCGCAGACCACCACGTTGTCGCAGCGGATCAGCCGGGGCCGTTCGCGCTTGTCGCCGAAGCTGATGTGCAGCCCGTCGTCGTCGATGCGCTCGTAGTTGACCCCGCCGACGTGCTCGACGCCCTTGGCCTTCAGCGCCGCGCGATGGACCCAGCCGCTTGTCTTGCCCAGTCCCTTGCCGAACGGGGTGGTCTTGCGCTGCAGCAGCACCACATCGCGCGCGGGCGGGGCGGGCTCGGGTGCGCGCAGCTGGCCGGGGGCGTGTTCGTCGCCGGACTCGATGCCCCACTCCTGTTTCCACTCGTCGAGCTTCAGGGTCGGATGACCCTCGACGGTGAGGAATTCGCTGATGTCGTAGCCGATTCCGCCCGCGCCGATCACCGCGACCCGCTTGCCCACCGGCCTGTCCTCGCGCACCAGTTCGGCGTAGGTGAGCACCATCGGGTGGTCGATGCCGGGGATGGCGGGTACGCGCGGACGCACGCCGGTGGCGACGACGACCTCGTCGTAGCTTCCGGCCAGCAGATCCTCGACGGTGGCGGTGGTGTTCAGCCGCAGGTGCACTCCGGTGGTGGCGATCATCCGGTCGAAATAGCGCAGGGATTCGTCGAACTCCTCCTTGCCGGGGATGCGGCGGGCGATGTCGAACTGGCCGCCGATGCGGTCCTGCGCCTCGTAGAGGTCGACGGTGTGACCGCGCTCGGCCAGGTTGACCGCGGCCGAGAGCCCGGCCGGACCGGCCCCGACGACGGCGACGCGTTTGGCGCGGCGGGTCGGCGCGAGCACCAGTTCGGTCTCGTGCCCGGCGCGCGGGTTGAGCAGGCAGGACACCCGTTTGTTGCCGAAGGCGTGGTCGAGGCAGGCCTGGTTGCAGGCGATGCAGGTGTTGATCTCGGCCACCCGATCGGCGGCGGCCTTGTTCGCCCACTGCGGGTCGGCCAGCAGCGGCCGGGCCATCGAGATCAGCTGCGCGTCGCCGCGGGTCAGGATCTCCTCGGCGATCTCGGGCATGTTGATGCGATTGGAGGCGCACACCGGGATCGAGACCCGCTCGGCGATCGCGGCGGTGAACTCCACGAACGCCGCGCGCGGGACCGAGGTGACGATGGTGGGCACCCGTGCCTCGTGCCAGCCGATGTCGGTGTTGAGGATGGTGACGCCCGCGCGTTCGAGTTCCCGCGCGAGAGCGACGATTTCCTCGAAGGTCTGCCCGTCTTCGACGAGTTCGGCCATCGAGAGCCGGAAGACGATGATGAAATCCGCGCCGACCGCGGCACGGACCCGGCGCACGATCTCGAGCGGGAAGCGGCGGCGGTTCTCGGCCGAGCCGCCCCACTCGTCGGTGCGCTTGTTGGTACGCGGGGCGAGGAATTGGCTGATCAGATAGCCCTCGCCGCCCATGATCTCGCAGCCGTCGTAACCGGCGAGCTGTGCCAGGCGCGCGCAGCGGACGTAGGCATCGATGGTCCGCTCGATGCCGCGCCGGGTCAGTTTGCGCGGGCGGAACGGGTTGATGGGGGCTTTGATCGATGACGCCGACGCGCTGCCGGGCTGATAGGAGTAGCGGCCGGCGTGCAGGATCTGCAGGGCGATCGCCGCACCGTGTTCGTGCACCGCGCGGGTCACCCGCCGGTGGCGCAGCGCCTCAGCGGTGGTGGTGAGTTTCGCGCCGAAGGGCAGCAGCCTGCCGACCCGGTCGGGGGAATAGCCGCCGGTGATGATGAGACCGACGCCGCCGGCGGCCCGTTCGGCGAAGTAGGCGGCGAGCTTGTCGATGTCGCGGGCACGGTCCTCGAGGCCGGTGTGCATCGAACCCATCACCACCCGGTTGCGCAGGGTGGTGAAGCCGAGATCCAGCGGCTCGAAGAGGTGGGGGAAGGAACTCATGGGGGCGATCTTTCTTCGGCGCCCGCGGGGGGCGGCTGGGTGCTCGGCGGCAGGCGGGTCGGTGGCAGGGGATCAGCGGCGCAGTGCGGTCAGCATCTCGTCACACCATTCGACGTACGCGCCGCAGGTGCGGATGCCGCCGCGCAGCACGAGGTACTGGTGCAGGGCGGAACCGGTGAGCTGGTCGGGGGCGGGGAAGTCGCGCTTCTCGATCTCGCGCAGCACCTCGACGCGGTGGGCGTGGAAATCGCGGTGCCGGACGATCTCGGTGCACACGGCCTCCGAACCGTCGAAGCTCGCGCCGCGGATCTTCACCCCGAGGTCGCTGCGCGGGATCTCGATGTCGAGGGGCTCGGCGATCCAGCGGGCGAGTTCGGCGTTGCCCGCCTCGGTGACCGAGTAGACCTTCTTGTCGGGTTTGCCCTCCTGGGCCACCGATACGCAGTCGACCCAGGCCGCCTCGACCATGCGCTTGAGCACCCGGTAGATCTGCTGGTGGGTGGCGGTCCAGAAGAAGCCGATGGACTTGTCGAAGCGGCGCGCCAGTTCGTAGCCGGAACCGGAGCGCTCGCTCAGCGATACCAGCAGGGCGTGCTCGAGTGCCATGCGGCCAGCGTAGGCGTGACCGAGCGGGATATGCAACGGGGTGCATACCATCGGGAAACCCTGCCACGCGGACTCCCGGCCGTTAGCCTGTGCGCATGACGGACGCGCGAGAGTCGATCGGGCAAGCCGCCGGGCGGGGGAAGGTCGTGGCCTGGGGGTTGTGGGACTGGGGCTCGGCGTCGTTCAACGCGGTGATCGTCGCCTTCGTGTTCACCGTCTACCTGACCGACAAGGTCGGCGACGACCTGCCCGGCGACATCGCGGCCAGCACCTGGCTCGGCTGGTCGCTGGGGCTGGCGGGCCTGGTCGTCGCGCTGACCGCGCCGGTCAGCGGCCAGTGGTTCGACGCCGCCGCCCGGCGCAAGCGGGCGCTCGGCGTGCTGACGCTGGTGGTCATCGCGGCCATGCTGGCCATGTTCTTCGTGCACGACGACTACCGCGACCTGTGGCTGGGTCTGGCGCTGCTGGCGATCGGCTCGGCGGCTTTCGAACTCGCCAATGTGCCTTACAGCGCCATGCTGCGGCAGGTGTCCACCCCGCACACGGTGGGGCGGGTGTCCGGATTCGGCTGGGCGATGGGCTATTTCGGCGGCATCTTCCTGCTGCTGATCTGCTACTTCGGATTCATCGCGGGCGAGGGCGACAATCGCGGTCTGCTCGGCGTACCCACCGACGACGGGCTCAACATCCGGCTGGTGGTGCTGGTGTCGGCGGTCTGGTTCGCCGTGTTCGCGCTGCCGGTGATGTTCGCGATCCCGGAGATACCGCGTACCGGCGCGGCCGCGACAGCGGATCCCGGCGCGGACCGGGCCGGATTCTTCGGGGCCTACCGGGTGTTGTGGCGCGACCTGCGCGACCTCTGGCGCACCGACCGTCGCACGGTGTGGTTCCTACTGGCCAGCGCGGTGTTCCGGGACGGACTGGCCGGAGTGTTCACCTTCGGCGCGGTGCTGGCGGTGAAGGTGTACGAGATCGACGACTCCGATGTGCTGCTGTTCGGCATCGCCGCCAACGTGGTGGCCGCGCTGGGCGCGGTGGCGGCCGGGCGCTTCGACGACCGGGTCGGGCCCAAGGTGGTCATCGTGGTGTCGCTGGTGAGCATGCTGGTCTGCGGCCTCGCCCTGCTCGTGGTGTCGGGACCGGCGATGTTCTGGGTGTTCGGCCTGCTGCTGACGGTATTCGTCGGCCCGGCACAGGCGTCGGCGCGCTCGTTCCTGATCCGGCTGGCCCCGCCGGGGCGGGAGGGGCAGATGTTCGGCCTGTACACCACGACCGGCCGCGCGGCGTCGTTTCTCGCGCCGACGCTGTTCGGGTTCTCGGTATGGATCTTCGGGGCGGATCGGGCCGGGATCGTCGGCCTGCTCGTCGTGCTCGGCGCGGGCCTGCTGGTGCTGCTCCCGGTGCGCGGCCCCGAACCGGTGCGGGAAGTCGTCGTGACGGAGCGTGTCTCGTGAAGACCGGGGCCGCGATCAGCGATGCCCGGGGGGCCACCAGTTGTCCATGCCGAGCGCGATCAGCCGGATCTTCTGCACAGTCGCTTCCCTGATCGCGAGCCGCTCGCGCGGGGTCTGCGCCGCCACGTCCGCGGCGACGCCGTCGGCCACGGTGCCGACGATCAGCTCGGCCGCGATCTCCAGGTCGCGGGGGCTCCAGTTGTCGAGGGCGGGCAGGCGGGACATGTCGGTGACCAGTTCGCGCACGATCATCTGCAGTTCGTGGGCGATGTTCCTGCGCAGCGCCGCCGAGCCGCCATGGCGTTCGCGGGTGAGGAAGCCGAACAGCGCGTGCTTGGCCTCGGCCTGATCGAAGACGAAGCGCACGGTGTCGGCCAAGCCGGTGTCGGTGCGCCTGCGCACCTGACGCAATGCCAGTCGAAGTGCCGTGACGCCCTCGTCCACCAGGGCCGCGGCGAGGTCGTCGAGCGAGGCGAAGTGCCGGTAGAAGGCGGTGGGCACGATGCCGGCCGAGCGGGCGATCTCCCGCAGGCTCAGTGCCGCGAAGCCGCGCTCGGCGGCCAGCGCGAGAGTGCCGTCCAGGATCGCGGCGCGCGTGCGCTCCTTGCGCTCGGTTCGGGTTGCTGCTTGCTCGGTCATCACGGTGAGCATACGTCCGTTCACCATGCTTTCGGAGCTTTGCTGTTACTCGCGTCACAGCTTCTGCCGGTTGACACCGGTACCAGTCGTTCGGTCACACTGGAGAAGTGTACAAGCGTGCACTGAAACCGTGAACAGCTACATCCGATCGCCCGTGACGCCGACTCTTCCCGGCGACAAGCACGGACCGTGACGACAAGTACGGAGAACGCAATGGTGGATCTCATCGACCTGGTGCAGACCCTGACCACACCGCATCCGGTGGACCGATACCTGGAACTCGTCCGTCCCACCCTCACCGTGCGGCAGTTGCGTGCCGAGATCATCGAGGTGAACCGCTCGGTGCCGGGCTCGGTGACGCTGACCCTGCGCACGCCACGGCGCTGGCGCGGTCACGCGGCGGGCCAGTATGTGCGCATCGGCGTGGTGATCGACGGTGTGCGCCACACCCGGTGCTACTCGCCGATCGACGCGGAGAATGCCACCGGACGCACGCTGCGGCTCACCGTCAAGGCTCACCCCGGTGGTCTGGTCTCCCAGCATCTGCACGCCCACGCGCGACCGGGCGACGTCGTGGATCTCTCGCAGGCCGAGGGCGTATTCCGGATGCCGGACCGTCGGCCCGACCGGGTGCTGTTGATCAGCGGCGGCAGCGGGATCACTCCGGTGCTGTCGATGCTGCGCACGCTCGTCGAGCAGCGGCACCGGGGCGAGATCACCTTCCTGCACTACGCGCGTTCGCCCGAAGAGGTGCCGTATCGGTCCGAACTGGAGGTGCTCGCGCGCCGGCATCCGCGCCTGCGGGTGGACATGCGCTACCCCGAGCGTGGCGACGCGCATTTCGGGTACGACGAACTCGAGCGGGTCGCGCCGTGGTTCGCCGACGCGCAGACCTACATGTGCGGCCCGCCCGCGCTGATGGCGGCGGTGCGCACGGTGTACGAGGCCGAATGCCTCGGCGATCGGCTGCACAGTGAGGAGTTCACCCTCGTCACCGCACCGGTCGACCCCGCGCAGGCGCACGGCACCGTGCGGTTCACCGCCAGCGGCGTGAGCGCCCCCAACTCCGGGGCGGCGCTGCTCGCGCAGGCCGAATCCGCCGGGCTCACACCGGACTACGGCTGTCGGATGGGTATCTGCTTCTCCTGCACGGCGGTTCGCCGCACCGGGAGCACCCGCGATCTGCGCACCGGCGAGACCGGGTCCGACCCCGACCAGCCGATCCAGCTGTGCGTGAGCGCGCCGGTCGGCGACGTCGACATCGACATCTGAACCCGATGTCCGACGCCCGGACCGCCCGGACATCGGACATCCGAGAAGGCACGACATCCGAGAACATCGACTTCAGGGGATGACATGACGATTCTGACCGAGACCGAGAACGGCCCGCTGGTCCTGAGCCCCGAGCAGGTGCAGCAGCTCGGCGAGGAACTGGAGGAACTGCGCCGGCGCATCGTCGCCGACCTCGGCGAGCGTGACCGCGAGTACATCTACTCGATCATCAAGGCACAGCGCGGTTTCGAGCTCGCCGGGCGCGGCCTGATGTACCTGGGCTTTCTGCCTCCGGTGTGGCTGGCCGCCGTCGCGGCGCTGAGCGTGTCCAAGATCTTGGACAACATGGAGATCGGGCACAACGTGATGCACGGTCAGTACGACTGGATGCGCGAACCCGATCTGAACTCGCGTGAGTTCGAATGGGACACCGTGTGCCCGGCCGATCAGTGGAAGCACTCGCACAACTACCTGCACCACACCTTCACCAACATCCACGGCAAGGACCGCGACATCGGCTACGGCATCCTGCGGATGGATCAGGGGCAGGAGTGGAATCCCTACTACCTCGGCAATCCGATCTACGCCTTCGCGCTGATGATGCTGTTCGAGTGGGGCGTCATGCTGCACGACGCCGAGGCCGACAACATCGTCAAGGGTAAGCGCTCCTGGAAGGATCTGAAGCCGCTGGTCAAGGGCTGGTGGCGGAAGGCGGGCAAGCAGGCGCTCAAGGACTACGTCATCTTCCCGGCGCTGACCGGACCGCTGGCGATCAGCACGCTGGCGGGCAATGTCACGGCGAACCTGGTGCGCAACGTCTGGGCCTACTCGATCATCTTCTGCGGACACTTCCCCTCCGGCGTACAGACGTTCACCGAGGAAGAGACGGCCGAGGAGACGAAGGGCGAATGGTACGTCCGGCAGATGCTCGGCTCGGCCAACATCAGCGGTAGCAGGCTGTTCCACATCATGAGCGGCAACCTCTCGCACCAGATCGAGCACCACCTGTTCCCTGACCTGCCCGCGAACCGGTATCCGGACATCGCGCCGGAGGTACGCGCGCTGTGTGAGAAGTACGGGCTGCCGTATCAGACCGGCCCGTTGCATACCCAGCTCCTGGATGTCTGGCGCAAGATTTTCGTGCTCGCCCTGCCGCCTCGCTGGAGCAGATCCGAACAGGCACCCGGTGTTATCGTGGTACGTCAGAAGACGACGACCGAAGTGGGCGCGCGATGATCGGAAAATTCGAAGCCAACAAGGATCTGATCCAGGAATTGACATCCTCGGGAGCGCGGCACGTCGGAAATATCGCGACCATCATCACCGCTACGGTGGCCGACGTGACCCGCGAGATCGGTGAGTGGGTCACCGACGCCATCGAGATGAACGAGGCGGCGCACGCCGCGCGCCGGGATGCGAAGGAATCGGCGGCAGCCGGCTCGGAGGGAGCCCTCGCCGATCCCGGTCCCGTCGGCGCCGACGCATTCGATCTGCTCGATGCCGGGGCGGTCGAGTCCGGGCCCGCCGAGCCAGGTTCGCACGATCAGCACCGCATGGACGAGCGGCACTGATCCCGTCGGCGTCGAGTACGGCCCCGCAGAGTCGGGCCCCGACGTCGGTTGCCCCCTGCCCTGCCGGTCCGTCCCTCAGTGGACCGGCAGGCGCCTGCGATTCTGGACCACCTCGGTGACCAGATCCTGGGAGCCGTCGGCGAGCTCGGCCAGCCGGGTCCATTGCAGGTGGGCGTCGGTGCGCGACAACGGCTCCCGTCGCTGTCTCGGCAGGTCCGAACCGATGCAGGCCTGGGCGGCCACCCACTTCGCGGCCATCCGGTCGATGACCGCGCCGAGGGTCTCGGTGTGCAGCGACGCGCCGTGCCGATGCACCACATGGGTGGCGACCCAGGCGTTGATCCGGTCCACCAGCGTGGCGCGCTCGCGGTCGATGTCCTCGACGACGGCGGCGGAGACGATCGCCGCCGACACCGCGGCACCGTCGCAGTCGCGCGCCAGGGCCAGGGCGCGCTGCCTGCGTTCGTGGCAATCGGCCAGCGCGCGGGCGGTCGCCAGGACAGGGTGGGCTCGCGCGGGCAGGTCCGCGGTCTCGCGCAGTGCCTGTAGCAGCGCCGAACGCGGTGGCAGCGCACCTGTTTCGGTCCATCCCGCATGGGTCGGCATTCAGTTGCCCCCTGTGTCGACGGTTTTCGTGTGAAGTGCCCGGAATCGGTTCCCTCAGAAAAGCGTGACCCGCCACCCCCGTGCAACGGTTCTGCGCACAATTCGCCGATGTGCGGGCCAATTGTTATCGAGTGCGACGCGGACTTCACCCCGAATACACGCTCACGGAGCCGAGTTCGGGCGCGGGCATTCTCGCGGCTACCTGTTCGGCGCAGTAGCCTTCGCGCCGCTCTCCGATCGGCTAACCTCGATATTCGTGTCCGCCTATGTGTCCTCGCCGGAGCTGACGTTCGGCTTTCTGTTCGCGCTGGAAGACCCCGAGCGAATCGCCGAGGTCGTGCGCAATCTCATCGTTCGCAAAACCGTGTCGGTGTTCCGTCTGGCGCGGCTGTCCGACGACGGCGGGCCGCCGGAACGCTACGTGGTGAACTGGGCGACCATCCCGCAGATCAACATCACCACCGCTGCTCCGGAGGCCGACGAACTGCGGGCGAGGGGCACGATGCTGGTGAACGCCTTCCTCGGTGAGGACGGTGAGGTGAGCCTGTACTCAGCGCACGGCGAGTCCTCCGCCTGACCCGGGCGGCACCTCCGCGGCGACAGGTGGCGGCGGTATCGAGTACAGCCGTGCACCGGCCCGCGCTTGTGAGGTACCGAACTCGGCGGCGGGGTGGGGAGATTTCCGCGAAAGCCCAGCGCGCGATCACGCGCAGTGTTAGAAACGCAGGCGCTTCACAAGCGCGGAGGGCTCGCGCGGGGGCAGGAAGGATCCTCGATGTCTGTCGCCGAGACCAACGTGTTCGAAGAACTGGAATCCAATGTCCGCGGCTACTGCCGGTCGTGGCCCACGATCTTCGACACCGCGAGCGGATCTGTGCTGCGCGACGAGCGTGGCCGCGAGTATCTGGACTTCTTCGCCGGGGCGGGTGCGCTGAACTACGGGCACAACAACCCGGTGCTCAAGCGGGCGCTGATCGACTACATCGCCCGGGACGGCCTCACTCACGGTCTGGACATGTCGACGGTGGCCAAGGGTGCGCTGCTCGAGGCGCTGCGCGAGCTGGTCCTGCGGCCGCGCGGGCTGGACTACAAGGTGCAGTTCCCCGGCCCGACCGGCGCGAACGCGGTGGAGGCCGCACTCAAGCTCGCCCGCAAGGTGACCGGCCGCCAGACGGTGCTCAACTTCACCAACGCGTTCCATGGCATGACCCTCGGCGCGCTGTCGGTCACCGGCAACGCGGCCAAGCGCGCGGGCGCCGGGGTTCCGCTGCCGCATGCCACGCCGATGCCCTACGACGGCTTCCTCGGCGAGGGTGACGGTCTGGGCTGGATGTGCCGGATGCTCGACGATTCGTCCTCCGGGTTGGACAAACCCGCGGCGGTGATCGTGGAGACCGTGCAGGGCGAGGGCGGAGTCAATGTCGCCGGGGTCGAGTGGCTGCGCACGCTGGCGCAGCTGTGCCGTAGCCGCGGCATCCTGTTGATCGTCGACGACGTGCAGATGGGGTGTGGCCGGACCGGGCCGTTCTTCTCCTTCGAGGTCGCGGGCATCACCCCCGATATCGTGACACTGTCGAAGTCGATCGGCGGATACGGCCTGCCGATGGCACTGGTGCTGATGCGTCCGGAACTAGACCAGTGGGCTCCCGGCGAGCACAACGGCACCTTCCGGGGCAACAATCCGGCCTTCGTCACCGCCCGGGTCGCGCTCGAGCACTATTGGTCCGACGACGCGCTGGAGCGGGCCACGGCGGTCAAGGCCGACGTGATGTGGACCGGGCTGGAGCGCATCGCTCGGGCGGGAGACGGCATCTCGGTGCGCGGCCGTGGGCTGGTGCAGGGTCTGGTGTTCGCCGATTCCTCGCGGGCGGCCAAGGTCTGCCGCGCCGCCTTCGACCGCGGGTTGCTGGTGGAGACCTCGGGATCGGTGGACGAGGTGGTCAAGCTGATCCCGCCGTTGACCATCGGCGACGACGAACTGGCGCGCGGCTTGGACGTGCTGGCCGATTCGGTCGCCGCGGTGTGCGACTGAGTCGCTGGAGAAGATGCGCTGGATGTTCCAGGCGCAGACCGTCGAGCCTGAGCAGGCTCCCGGCGGCCGGTGCGGGGCGCGAGGACCGGTGGGTTGTCGCGCCGCCCGTCGCCGGGCACTCGTAGGGTGGGCCGGTGATCCGCACAGCCGCCTTCGCCCATGTCCGTGACCGCAGACTCCTGCAGACGCGATCGACAGGCAAAGAGGTGTTCTACATGGCCGGCGGCAAGATCGACCCGGGGGAGACGCCGGATGAGGCCCTGCGCCGGGAGGTGCGCGAGGAACTCGGTGTCGCGGTCGCGCACCACCACCGCCTCGGCGTCTTCGAGGCCGAGGCGTTCGGGCACGCGCCCGGCGTGCGCCTGCACATGACCTGCTTCACCGGTGAACTCGACGGTGACCCCCGGCCCAGCGGCGAGATCGCCGAACTGCGCTATTTCACGGTCGGCGAGTACGCCCGCATGCGGCACGTCGCGCCCGGATCCCTGCTGGTCTTCCAGCGCCTTCACGACATGGGATCGATCGACTGGTAGGCCCTCGCGGCCGGGGAAGAGTCCGCCCCGCCCCACGCGTGTCGGAGGCGGACAGCCGAAAACCTGGACGATCGTTATACTTACGCCCGGTGGACAGCAAGGCCGTGCGACGGTCATGGTGGACGCACTGCCTCCGTAGCTCAGTTGGATAGAGCAAGGGCCTTCTAATCCCTAGGTCGCAGGTTCGATTCCTGCCGGGGGCGCGACGCCGCGCCGGTGCACACACTGCACCGGACTCCCTGTGCGTACCCGGTGTACGCATCGCGCAAACGCCGATTTTCTTCTCCGCCCCGAGGGGCAGCCAAACCCGCCACGGTGTGGCCCCGATCATCCAACTACGCTCAGTCGTATGTCCTCACCCCCGGAGCCAGCCGAAGCCACCGCTGCGCGGGACGCCACGCGAAGCGCGGCGGTAGGGCGCTTCGCCACCGCGACGGTGTTCTCGGGCGCGGCGGCGGTGTTCTGCGGCGCGGTGGCCGCGGTGACGGCGGCACTGGTCGTCGGGCTCTCGGCGGCCCAGGCGCTGACTCTGCTCGGCATTCCCGATCCCGGTGCGATGACCACCTACGGATTGCCCGCGGTCCGGGCACTGGCCGATCTGGCCGCCGCGCTCACCGTCGGTTCACTGGTGTTCGCCGCGTTCCTGGTGCCGCCGCAAGGCAACGGCCTGCTCGACGCGGGCGGTTACCGCGCTGTGCGGATGGCCTCCAACTTCGCCTTGGTGTGGGCGTGCTGCGCGGCGCTGCTGGCGCCGCTGACGGTGTCCGAGACCACCGGCAGGCCGGTCGGGCAGATCTGGCGGCCCGCGGAGCTGTGGGGGGCCATCGGCCAGATCGAGGTCGCGCAGGCCTGGCGTACGACGGTGGCGCTGGCGTTGATCGTCGCGATCGGCGCCCGGCTGGCCCTGCGCTGGGGCTGGACCCCGATCCTGCTCGGCGTCTCGATCCTGACCATGCTGCCGCTGGCGCTGACCGGACATTCGTCCTCCGGCGGCTCGCACGACGTGGCGACCAACAGCCTCATCCTGCATCTGATCGCGGTCGCGGTCTGGGTGGGCGGGCTGTTCGCGGTGCTGGCCTACGCGCTGCGCGGCGGGGTGTACACCGGGCTGGCGGCCCGGCGCTTCTCCCTGGCGGCCACCGCCGCGTTCGTGGTGATCGCCGTCAGCGGCGTGATCAACTCCTGGGTCCGACTGCCGTTCTCGGAACTGTTCACCAGTACCTACGGGCGGCTCGTCCTGGTGAAGGTGCTGGCGCTGATCGTGCTCGGAGTGCTCGGCTGGTTCCAGCGCCGGGCGGCGCTGCCCGCGCTGGAAGCGAATCCGCGGGACCGGGGCGCGCTCATCCGGTTCGCCGGTGTCGAAGTCCTGATCTTCGCCGCCACCATCGGCCTGGCGGTCGGTCTCGGCCGGACCCCGCCTCCGCCGCCGGTCTCGGTGCCGACCCCGGTGGAAGTGGAACTCGGCTACGACCTCGCCGGTCCGCCGACGGTGGCCAGGATCCTGTTCGACTGGCGCTTCGACCTGATCTTCGGCACGCTCGCGATCGTGCTCGCCGCGCTGTATCTGCTCGGGGTGCGCAGGCTGCGCAAGCGCGGAGACGCCTGGCCGGTCGGACGCACCGTCGCCTGGCTGTCGGCGTGCGCGCTGCTGCTGATCACGACGTCCTCGGGCATCGGCCGGTATGCCCCCGCCATGTTCAGCGTGCACATGATGCAGCACATGTCGCTGTCGATGCTGACGCCGATCCTGTTCGCGCTGGGCGGCGCGGTGACACTGGCATTGCGGGCCCTGCCGCCCGCGGGCCGCGGCGCCCCGCCGGGACCGCGCGAATGGGTCCTGCAGGCCGTGCACAATCCGGTGGCCCGGGTGCTGACCCAGCCGATCGTGGCCTCGGTGATCTTCGTCGTCGGTTTCTACGCGCTCTACATGGGCGGCATCTACGACTCGATCGTCGACTCGCACGCCGCGCACCTGTTCATGAACCTGCACTTCCTGATCAGCGGCTATCTCTTCTACTGGGTCGTGATCGGTATCGATCCCAAGCCGCGCCAGGTGGAGCCGCTGACCAAACTGGGCATGGTGTTCGGCTCCCTGCCTTTCCACGCCTTCTTCGGTGTGGCGCTGATGAGCATGTCCACGGTGATGGGCGGCTGGTTCTTCCGCAGCCTCGGCCTGGACTGGCACACCGACCTGCTCGGCGATCAGCGGACGGGCGGCAGCCTGGCCTGGGCCAGCGGCGAGGTGCCGTTGGTGGTAGTCATGTTGGCGCTGCTCATCCAGTGGTCACGCAGCGACCAGCGCGCGGCCAAACGCTACGACCGCGCGGCCGACCGCGACGACGACGCCGAGCTGGCCGCCTACAACGCGATGTACGCCGAGCTCGCCCGGCAGGACGGCGCGGGCAAGCGCGAGGCGGGCGCTTGACCGAGCTCGACACCGCGCCGGCCTCCGGCGCATCCGATCGGCTCGTGCGTTCGGATGTCCGCGCCGCGCGGCGCAGACTGACGGGCCGGATCAGGAAGACCCCGGTGCTGCACACCTCGGTGGCCGGTCCGAACGGGCCGGTCCCGGTCACCCTGAAGCTGGAATATCTGCAGCACGCGGGCACGTTCAAAGTGCGAGGGATGCTCAACGCGATGCTCGCGACCGAGGCCGGCGGGCACGTGCTGCTCGCCTCCTCCGGCAATTCCGGCATCGCGGCCGCACTGGTCGCCGCCTGGTTGGGCAAGACCTGCACCGTGGTGGTGCCCGAATCGGCGCCGCACACCAAGGTCGCGGCCATGTGGTCGCACGGCGCCGAGGTGCTCTGGTTCGGCACCACCTACCGCGACGCCGAAACGCACGCCCGCGTATTGGCCGCCGAACGCGGGGCGCTGTTGCTGCATGCCTACGACCAGACCGATCTGGTGGCGGGCTCGGGGGTGCTCGGCCTCGAACTCGAGGAGCAGGTGCGTGGCAGGCCGCCGGTGCTCGCGGCGGTCGGCGGTGGCGCCCTGGTGGCGGGGCTGGCGGCGGCGTACGGGCGCAGGCAGCGCGTGATCGGGGTGGAGCCCGCGGGCATGCCCGCGCTGCGCGCCGCCCTGACCGCCGAGGCGCCGGTCGAGGTCGGACCCGCGCCCACCGGGAGCGACGCGCTCGGCGCGGGTCGCGTCGGCGATCTCGCGCTGTGCCTGGCCCGCCGCTACGACGTGTCCGCTCTGCTGGTCACCGAGGACGCGATCGCCACCGCGCGCGAGTACCTGTGGCGCGAGTTCCGTATCGTGGTGGAGTCGGCGGGTGCGGCCGCACTGGCCGCCGTCCAGAGCGGCGCGTACGTCCCCGCGGGCGGCGAACGTCCGGTCGTGGTGCTCTGCGGGGCGAACACCGACACCACCGGTCTGTGACCCTCGGCTCGGTGTCCTCGCGACCACCCGCCCGAACCCCCGCTCCGTCCCGCCCCACTGTCCCGCCTCCGGCGAGTACCCCTGTTCCCTGACCGATAGGCTTGCGTATATGGCTGAGTTCATTTATCAGATGAAGAAGGTTCGGAAGGCGCACGGCGACAAAGTCGTGCTCGACGATGTCACCTTGAACTTCCTTCCCGGCGCCAAGATCGGCGTCGTCGGTCCGAACGGCGCGGGTAAATCCACCGTGCTGAGGATCATGGCCGGACTGGACCAGCCGAACAACGGTGAGGCGTTCCTCGCGCCCGGCGCCACCGTCGGCATCCTCCAGCAGGAGCCGCCGTTGAACGAGGAGAAGACCGTTCGCGGCAACGTCGAGGAGGGCCTCGGCGAGGTCAAGGTCAAGCTGGACCGGTTCAACGAGATCGCCGAACTCATGGCGACCGACTACTCCGACGAGCTGATGGAGGAGATGGGCAAGCTCCAGGAGTTCCTCGACCACGCCGACGCGTGGGATGTGGACTCCCAGTTGGAGCAGGCCATGGACGCCCTGCGCTGCCCGCCGCCGGACGAGCCGGTCACCAACCTCTCCGGTGGTGAGCGCCGCCGTGTCGCGCTGTGCAAGCTGCTGCTGAGCAAGCCCGACCTGCTGCTGCTCGACGAGCCGACCAACCACCTCGACGCCGAGTCGGTGCTGTGGCTCGAGCAGCACCTCGCCCAGTACCCCGGCGCCGTGCTCGCGGTGACCCACGACCGGTACTTCCTCGACAATGTCGCCGGCTGGATCATGGAGCTCGACCGGGGCCGGGCCTATCCCTACGAGGGCAACTACTCCACCTACCTGGAGAAGAAGGCCGAGCGCCTCGAGGTCCAGGGCAAGAAGGACCAGAAGCTGCAGAAGCGGCTCAAGGAAGAACTCGCCTGGGTCCGCTCCGGCGCCAAGGCCCGCCAGGCCAAGAACAAGGCTCGACTGGGTCGCTACGAGGAGATGGCGGCCGAGGCGGAGAAGATGCGCAAGCTCGACTTCGAGGAGATCCAGATCCCCGCGGGCCCGCGCCTGGGCAATGTGGTGGTCGAGGTCGAACACCTGGACAAGGGTTTCGGCGACCGTCAGCTGATCAAGGATCTGTCGTTCACGTTGCCGCGCAACGGCATCGTCGGCGTCATCGGGCCCAATGGCGTCGGCAAGACGACGTTGTTCAAGACCATCGTCGGTCTCGAATCGCCCGACAGCGGCACGGTCAAGGTCGGCGACACGGTCAAGCTCAGCTACGTCGACCAGAACCGCGCGGGCATCGACCCGAAGAAGACGGTGTGGCAGGTGGTCTCCGACGGCCTGGACTTCATCGAGGTCGGTCAGCAGGAGATGCCCTCGCGCGCGTACGTGTCCGCGTTCGGCTTCAAGGGCCCGGATCAGCAGAAGCCCGCGGGCGTGCTCTCCGGCGGTGAGCGCAACCGCCTGAACCTGGCGCTGACCCTCAAGCAGGGCGGCAACCTGATCCTGCTCGACGAGCCCACCAACGACCTCGACGTCGAGACGCTGAGTTCGCTGGAGAACGCGCTGGAGAACTTCCCCGGTTGCGCCGTGGTCATCTCCCACGACCGCTGGTTCCTGGACCGCACCTGCACCCACATCCTCGCGTGGGAGGGCGACTCCGACAACGAGGCCAAGTGGTTCTGGTTCGAGGGCAACTTCGAGGCATACGAGGCGAACAAGATCGAGCGCCTCGGCCCGGAGGCGGCGCGCCCGCACCGGGTGACGCACCGCAAGCTGACCCGCGACTGACCCTCGACGGGCTTCTCCCGGCACGGTGATCCGACGCCGGACGCGGCCTCGGATCGCACGCTGCGTTCAGGGGGCGAGACGGTTAACCGTCTCGCCCCCTGTCGTTTTCACCTGTAAGACACATTCCCGGATGGAAGTGGCTAAGGTGGGCCGAGTGCATGCGCAGGCGCGTTCCGGTGCCCCGGCAGTCCTCATCGCGATCGCGTCGACGTGAGGTAACCCCGGGTTCGATCGGGGGCTGTGCCGGAAGCCGAACCGTGTGGAGAGGCACCGGCGTTTCGGCGGTGGGACGGTATTCCGCTGCCGTGCGCGTGCGGCACAGCTACCCTTCGGACTGCGTCACTTTGTTGCGGAATCCGATCCGAGGGAGTTGGCGAAGAAAATGACGGTCTCGTCCGAATTGTCCGGTGCGGCCTGGGCCGCGAGTTTGCCGCATCCGCTGCGCGAGGAGCTGGCAAATCTCGAGCGGGCGTATTTCCGCCACGTCGACGCGGACGATGTGGACAGCGTGGTCACCGGTCTGTCGCTGATCTTCCAGCGACATCTGGAACTGGCGGCGACGCGTCCGGCGGGGCGCGCGCTGATCCGGGTCCACCATCCGGAAGAGAACACAGCCGACACGGGCACCACGGACGGCCCGGGTATCGGCGCTGCTGTCCAGGTGGTCACCGACGACATGCCGTTGCTCGTCGACTCGATCACCGCCGCGGTGAGCCGCGCCGGTGCGAGCATCACCGAGGTCATCCACCCCATCTTCGACGTCGAACGCGACGGCGAGGGGCATCTGCTGGCCGCCGCCGCGCACGAGGTCGAGACGAGATCCGGCCTGAGCGCGGGCGAAGGCGCCGCCCTGCGCCGCGAGTCGTGGATCCACCTGCAACTGCAGCCCACCGATCGCGCGGTGCTCGAAGGACTCGCCGACACACTGCGCAACGTGATCGCCGACGTGCGTCAGGTGGTCGCCGACCGCGGGGCGATCGAGCAGGCACAGCGCGCGCTCGCCGACGAACTGGACCGGCGCGCCGCGGCGGACGGTGGCCCGTTCCCGGCCCAGGACCTCACCGACACCGCGGCGCTGCTGCGCTGGCTGGCCGGCGGCTACTTCACCGTGCTCGGCTACGCGCGCTATCGGCTGCACAGTGTCGGTGGGCGCACGGTCACCGACCTGGTCGACGGGACCTGCCTGGGCGTGCTCCGCCCCGATGTCGGCACCGACTTCCGAGTGCCGGTCAACGGTGCGGACCGCCCGCTGCTGATGCTGACCCAGGGGCTCGTTCCGGCCACCGTGCACCGCTCGGTGTACCCGTACTTCGTCGGTGTCGCCGATGTCGACGCCGCCGGCGCGGTCGTCGGCGAGCACCTGTTCATCGGCGTGTTCACGGTGACCGCGGTCCACGAGAACGTGCTCGACATCCCGGTCATCTCGCGCCGGGTGCGCAGCGCGATCGAGGGCAGCGGGTTCGACCTGGAGTCCTACTCCGGGCAGGCCATGCTCGAGGTCATCCAGTCGTTCCCTCGCACCGAGCTGTTCTCCTCCGACGCGCAGACCATGCGCCGCACCGCCGAAGCCGTGCTGAACGTCGGTCTGCGCAGACAGGTTCGGCTGTTCCTGCGCGCGGACACCCACGGCCGGTTCGTGGCCTGCCTGGTGTACCTGCCCCGCGACCGCTACACCACCCACGTGCGCCTGAGCATGCAGGAGATCCTGGTGCGTGAACTGGGCGGTGATTCCATCGACTACTCCGCGCGCGTCAGCGAAAGCGAGTTGGCGAGTGTGTATTTCACCGTCCGGATCCCCGGCGCCGAAACCGGTGGACCGGACCGCGCGGCCATCCTGGCCCGCACCTCCGAGGAGAATCGCAAGCGCATCGAGGGCCTGCTCGCCGAGGCCAGCCGCACCTGGGCCGATCACCTGCTCGAACTGGTCGCCACCACGCCGGTGCTCGATCCCGAAGTGGTGCAGGAGTATTCGACCGCCTTCCCGGAGTCCTACAAGCAGGACTTCACGCCCGCCCGCGCGTTGCGCGACATCGCCCGGCTGGAGCGGCTCACCGAGGGCGCCATCGACCAGCACCTCTACCGGATTCCCGACGCCGAGCCCGGCGCGTGGCGGTTCGCGCTGGCGGTGTGCGGGGCCGGAATCTCGCTGAGCCAGGTGCTTCCGGTACTGCAGAGCCTGGGGCTCGAGGTCGTCGACGAGCGGCCCTACCGGGTGCGAGTGGAGCCGGAACGCTGGATCTACGACTTCGGGGTGCTGGCCCGTCAGGAGTTGCTGCGCAGCGCGCTCGACACCGATCTCGACGCCGAGCTGCTGGAGTCGGCCGCGGGCGAGGGCAGCGGTCTGCGGCAACGGTTCGTCGATGCCGTGGCGGCGATGTGGCACGGCCGCGCCGAAGCCGACGGACTCAACGAACTGGTGTTGCGTGCCCGGCTGCCGTGGCGCGCGGTCGCCATGCTGCGCGCCTACGCGAAATACCTTCAGCAGGCCGGCTTCCCGTATTCGCAGATCAATATCGCGCGGGTGCTGCTGGCCCATCCGGACATCGCCGCGCTACTGGTCGATCTGTTCGCCGCCCGCTTCGATCCCGGCACCTGCTCGGCCGAGCGTGCCGTCGAGTGCGAGGCGCAGCTGCGCCTGCGTATCGACGAGGTGGTCAGCCTGGACGCCGACCGTATCCTGCGCGCCATCCTCGGCCTGATCAAGGCCACCCTGCGTACGAACTTCTACACCACCGACGTCGACGGCGCCCCCCGCGCCTACATCTCGATGAAGGTCGAACCGCGCGAGATCGCCGAATTGCCCAAGCCGAAACCGCAGTTCGAGATCTTCGTCTACTCCCCGCGGGTGGAGGGCGTGCACCTGCGTTTCGGCTCGGTGGCGCGCGGCGGCCTGCGCTGGTCGGACCGCCTGGAGGATTTCCGCACCGAGATCCTGGGTCTGGTGAAGGCGCAGGCGGTGAAGAACGCCGTGATCGTCCCGGTCGGCGCCAAGGGTGGCTTCGTGGTCAAGCAGCCACCGCAGCCGACCGGTGACCCGGGCGCCGACCGTCAGGCGCTGACCGCCGAGGGCGTGGAGTGCTACCGCATCTTCATCTCCGGACTGCTCGATCTCACCGACAATGTCGATCTGGCCACCGGCGCGGTGGTGCCCCCGGCACGGGTGGTGCGTCACGACGGTGACGACACCTACCTGGTGGTCGCCGCCGACAAGGGCACCGCCAGCTTCTCCGACATCGCCAATGCCGTGGCGATCGACTACGGCTTCTGGCTGGGCGACGCCTTCGCCTCCGGCGGCTCGGCCGGTTACGACCACAAGGCGATGGGTATCACCGCGCGCGGGGCGTGGGAGAGCGTCAAACGCCACTTCCGCGAGATGGGGATCGACACCCAGAGCGAAGACTTCACCGTGGTGGGCATCGGTGACATGAGCGGTGACGTGTTCGGCAACGGCATGCTGCTGTCCGAGCACGTCCGCCTGGTCGCCGCGTTCGACCACCGGCACATCTTCCTCGACCCGAATCCCGATGCGGCGCGGTCCTATCGGGAACGGCAGCGCCTGTTCGCCCTGCCGCGGTCGAGTTGGGCCGACTACGATCGCGCACTGATCAGCGAGGGCGGCGGGGTATGGGATCGCACCGTGAAAGCGGTGCCGATCAGCCCGCAGGCCCGGGCCGCTCTCGGGCTGCCCGACGGCGTGACCTCGCTCGCGCCGCCGGAGCTGGTGCGCGCGATCCTGCTCGCGCCTGCGCAACTGCTGTGGAACGGCGGTATCGGCACCTACATCAAGGCGTCCACCGAGACCAACGCCGAGGTCGGCGACAAGTCCAACGATCCGGTCCGGGTCGACGGCAGGGATCTGCGCGTCGCGGTGATCGGTGAGGGCGGCAATCTGGGCGCCACCGCGCGCGGGCGCATCGAGTTCTGCCGGGCGGGCGGCAAGATGAACACCGACGCGTTGGACAACTCGGCCGGGGTGGACTGCTCCGATCACGAGGTCAACATCAAGGTCCTGCTGGACGGCGTGGTCAGCGCCGGGCTGCTCCCGGTGGCGGAGCGCAATCCGCTGCTGGCCTCGATGACCGACGAGGTCGCCCGGATGGTGTTGCGCGACAACGTCTCCCAGAACTTCCTGATGGGGCTGGCGCGGTTCGAGTCGACTCGGATGACCAATGTCAACGCCCGGCTGATCACCGACCTCGAAGAGCGCCGGGGCCTGGACCGCGAACTCGAGGCGTTGCCCTCGAAGACGGAGATGAAGCGCCGCGTGGCCAACGGCGAGGGCCTGCTCTCCCCGGAGCTGGCGAATCTGATGGCGCACGTGAAGCTTTCGCTCAAGTCCGACCTGCTCGACTCCGACCTGCCCGATCAGGCGTACTTCGCCGCACGGTTGCCGGAGTATTTCCCCGAGCCGATGCGCGAGCGGTTCGGCGCGGCGATCAAGCGGCACCGGCTGCGCCGCGAGATCGTCACCACCATGCTGGTCAACGAGATGGTGGACTACGGCGGCATCAGCTACGCCTTCCGGCTCAACGAGGAGAACGGCGCGTCCGCCAGCGACGCGGTGCGCGCGTTCGCCGCGGCGGTCGAGATCTTCGGCCTGCGCGAGGTGTGGGAACGCATCCGCGCGGCCGATGTCCCGGTCGCCGTGCGCGACGAACTGGAACTCGAGACCAAACGCACCCTGGACCGGGCCTCGCGCTGGCTGCTCAACAACCGTCCGCAGCCCATCGCGGTCGGCGCGGAGGTCAACCGGTATCGCGACGGCGTGCGGGAACTCGCGCCGAAGGTGTCCACGTGGCTGCGCGGCCATCACATCCTCAGCGTCACCGAACAGGCCGACGAACTGGTCAGGCGCGGTGCGCCGCGTGAGCTGGCCACCGAGGTCTACGGCCTGCTGAACCAGTTCCCGCTGCTGGACGTCCTCGACATCGCCGACATCACCGATCGCGACGGCGACGAGGTCGGCGCGATGTACTACGCGCTCAACGACCACCTCAAGATCGACTGGCTGCTCGCGGCGATCTCCGACCTCGAGCGCGGCGACCGCTGGCACGCACTGGCCCGGCTCGCGGTGCGCGACGACATGTACTCCTCGCTGCGCTCGCTGACCCTCGACGTGCTCTCGGCCGGTGATCCGGAGGAGACCGCCGAGGAGAAGATCCAGTACTGGGAGTCGAAGAATCAGTCCAGGCTGGGGCGCGCGCGGGCGGCGCTGGCCGAGATCTTCGAATCCGGGGCACACGATCTGGCCGGTCTCTCGGTGGCCGCGCGGCAGGTTCGCAGCATGGTGAGCGGGGTGGGCGCCCAGTCGTAGACCCGCGGGCTCGGCGTCGATATATGTCACAATCGCGCGCCCCGGACCTGCGCCGGGGCGTGCGACTGGCCTACCCTTGATGCCCGGGTCCGGCGTGTAGCGGGGCCGGAAGCGGGCTATCCACGGAGGTACCAGGTGACGAGTGCGTCGAACGGCAGTGTCCATGCGACCGGCGGTGCCGACGCCAACGGCGGGACTCTGCTGCTGCCCAGGCGTTTCCACGCGAAGGTGGACATCCGCTGGTCCGATATGGACGTGTTCCAGCACGTCAACCACGCGCGCATGGTGACCCTGCTGGAAGAGGCGCGTATTCCGTGGCTGTTCGAGGACGGCAGGCCGACCGCGCCGCTGCGGGCGGGCTGTGTGCTCGTCGACCTCCACGTGCGTTATCGCGGTCAGCTACGCCACGAGGACACCCCGCTCGACATCGCCATGTGGATCAAGCAGCTGCGTGCGGTGGACTTCACCGTCGGTTACGAGGTGCGCGCCGCGGGCGCCGCACCCGGCTCGCCCGCCGCGGTGGTCGCCGCCACCCAGATCGCCGCCTTCGACATCGAGACCCAGCGTCTGCGCCGGATCACCCCGGCCGAACACGATTACCTGGCGGAGTGGATGGACGAGTGAGCGGGCAGCCGGTGCTGCACGTCGCCGATCCCGCCGAACGCGAGAATCTGGCGGCCTTCCTCGGCCACGCCCTGCGCCTGGACGAAGCCGCGCCGGTGCGTCTGCGCCGCCGCGGCGACGGGTACGTGTCGGCCTGGGTGACGACCGGCTTCGATACCCTCGCGGTCCGCACGGTGGCCGGTGACCTCGGTGTGGCCGACACGACCGTCGGTGCCGACCTGGTGCAGGCCGGTCTGCGCGCCGGCGGCGCGGTCGACCTCGGCTACGCCATGGACTCCGCCTGGCGCGGGGCGCTGCCGCCCACCGAGGGGTTCGTCCACATCGACGACCTGCCCGCCCGCACACTGGTCGAACTCTCCGAGCGCGGCGTCGCGCTGGCCAAGGAACACGGCGGCAAGCACGGGCCGCCCGCAGGTCTGCTCGACCAGACCGTCGTCACGGTCTCGGGAGGGCAGACGGAGGTCGAGATTCCCATGCGCGTCGTCTTCGCCCTGACCGCGATGGACTTCATCCCGCACTCCGGAGACCGCGTCGAATCGCCGCGCATCGCCGCCACCGAGATGGTCCGGGTCCGCGCGACCGGCAGCTGGTTGCGCATCGACGCCCGCTTCGGGTCGGTCGCCCGCCGTCGCGGCGGAGGCATCCCGCTGTTCGCGAACTGACTCGGCGCTTCCGGCCGAGGTTCGTCGGCATATTCCGCGCAGCGGGCCCTACGATCCTCCCGGTGGCCCGGTGGCCCGGTGGCCCGGTGGCCCGGTGGCCCGGTGGCCCGGTGGCCCGGTGGCCCGGTGGCCCGGTGGCCCGGTGGCCCGGTGGCCCGGTGGCCCGGTGGCCCGGTGAACCGGCTCAGGGCAGGCCGAGGAGCCGGAGCAGGGTGGTGGTCGCGGCCGCGGCGAGGACGATGACCAGCAGCGGGCTGCGTCGCCAGGCGAACAGGCCCGCGACCCCGACGCCGACCGGCATGGCTATCCCGATCTCCCCGGTGCCCAACGGCAGCATCGTGACGGCGGCCAGGGCCGCGAGCAGGACCACAGCGCCGGTCTCGAGCAGCCGGCGGGCGTGATCGGGCAAGCGCACCCGACTGCGCAATGCGGGTCCGGCCCAGCGGAAGGCGTAGGTGCCGACGGCGAGCGCGACCACACCGGCGCCGAGCATCATGACGGCTCCCGCGCCGCTGGAACGGGTTCGCGGCGCAGGCGCAGCGGGGCGTAGACGAGGCCGGTGAGGGCGAGGAGCACGGGGAGTCCGGCGGGGAGCAACGGTGAACTGACCAGGGCGACGACGATGCCGATCGCGACGGCGCCGAACGTGACTCGGTCGCGCAGGGCGGGCAGCACCAGGGCCACGAGGACGGCGGGGAAGACCGCGTCCAAGCCCAGGGCAGCGGTGTCGGGGACCAGAGTGCCCAGCCCGACGCCCAGTGCCGCGCCGAGCGGCCAGACCGCGAGCACGCCGAGGCCGCCGGCCCAGTACACCGCCGTGCGCCGGGTGTGGTCGGATTCGGCCAGGGCGAGTGCGACGGATTCGTCGTTCATCACGTGCACGCCGAGCAGGCGTCGGGGGCCGGTGCCGATCACGTCGGGAATCGACAGGCCGTAGGGCAGGTGCCTGGCATTGACCAGCAGTCCGGCCAGTGCGGCAGCGATCGGGCTGCCACCCGCGGCGATGATCCCGAGGAACAGGAATTCCGCGCCGCCGGCGAGAACGACGGTGGCGAGCAGGACCGGCAGCCACGCGGGCAAGCCCTGGGCCACGGCGGTCGTGCCGTAGGAGATGCCGATCACGCCGACGGCCGAGCACAACGCGGCGATGCCCAGTGCGGTGTCCCGACCGAGTGTTCGCCATATCGAACGCATGTTTCTTATGGTGAACGTTCCGGGCCGGTGCGGTCAAATGGGGCCGGCGCATTCGCCGAGCGGGCGGCGCTCGTGTGATGGTGGAGACGTCCATGCGGCGTCGCGGGTGTGATCGCTGTGATGTTCGGTGAGCGGGCGATGTTCGGTGAGCGGGCGATGCTCGGTGAGGGAGGCGGTGTGACCGAGAGCGAGTCGAAGACCGCGGGCGCCGCGGCGCAGGTGGCGGGTGCCGTCCCGGCGGCCCCGCAGGAGATCATCGCGCGATCGCTGCGCCGGGAGCGGGCGCGGGCGGGCCTGTCGCTGAGCGAAGTCGCCCAGCGCGCGGGAATCGCGAAATCGACGCTGTCGCAACTGGAATCGGGCAACGGCAATCCCAGTATCGAAACACTGTGGGCGCTGTGCGTAGCCCTGGACATGCCGTTCTCCCGGCTGCTCGACCCGCCCCGCCCGGCCGTCCAGGTCATCCGCGCAGGCGAAGGGCCGGTGGTGGCCGCCGAACAATCGGACTACCGCGCGACCCTGCTCAGTGCGGGCCCGGCGAACGCCCGCCGCGATGTCTACCGCATCACCGCGGAACCCGGCCGGGCCCGCGTCTCCCAGCCGCACACGGCGGGCGTGATCGAGCACATCCTGCTCGCCGCCGGCCGAGCGCGGGTCGGGCCGGCCGACGAACCGATCGAACTCCACGCCGGCGACTACATCTCCTACCCGGGCGACGCGGGCCATGTCTTCGAAGCGCTCGAATCGGGGACCTGGGCGACGATGGTCGTCGAGACCCCCTGACGGCTCTACCGCCTCCGAACCCTCAGGCAGCCCCTTCGCCGAGGTACTGCAACCACACCGGATCCAGTTCGGCGGTGGTGGACAGCAGCCGCCAGTGCGGGCCCTTGGGGGAGACGAGCGGTGTGCGCAACGTCCAGCCCAACTCGCTGAGCAACTTGTCGGCTTTGCGGTGGTTGCACGGCGCGCAGCTGGCGACGCAGTTCTCCCAGGAGTGCTCGCCACCGCGGCTGCGCGGCACGACGTGGTCGATGGTCTCGGCCTTGCCGCCGCAGTAACCGCACCGGTAGCGGTCGCGGTGCATGAGCGCGGCCCGGGTCATGGGCACCCGCGCGCGATAGGGCACACGCACATAGGTGCGCAGGCGGATCACCGAGGGCACGGTCAGCTCCGCCCCCGCGGAACGCACGGTCGATCCTTCGGGATCGTGGTGCACGGTGTCGGCCTTGTCGCAGATGAGCAGGACGATCGCCCGCCGGGCGGAGAGCGCGGTCAGCGGCTCGTAGGTGGCATTCAGCAGAAGCACCCGGCGCCTGGACCAACCGAGTGCGAGAGAATCGGCGCCGTTCGGCACCGGAACGAGATGGCCGTGCTCGGCACGGCGGGAAGCGTCACCGGGATGGGATGGTCCCGGGTGATGGTCGGACAGAATATGCAGCGGAATAGCCCCCGACCCACGATTGTGGACGTCGGCGGGCTTCAGTTGTCGATGGGTCCTGGCCTCCGGTGATCGGCCGTGTCGCTGCTTCATTCGGTGACCCCGATTCGGTCATCTCGAGGTGGAAAGACTGCCAACAATCTGACCATGAACCCCGGGTGTTTGCACGGTGATTTCGCACAATGTTCGGTGAACTGCCGTCGAAGCGCGGCCCACCGGCGACCTGCGCGAGCCCTGCGCCCGTCGCGGCCCGGCGCGCGCGGGCACAATGGACCGTGGCGTTACCTGCGATCGAAAGGATCCGATGAGTTCCGGCGAACAGACGGCGACCTCGTTCTACGACGCGGTCGGCGGTGCGGAGACGTTCCACCGCCTCGTCGCGGTGTTCTACCGCGAGGTGGCCGCCGACGAGATCCTGCGCCCGCTCTATCCGGAAGCCGATCTCGGTCCCGCCGAACGGCGCATGCGGATGTTCCTCGAACAGTATTGGGGCGGCCCCCGCACCTACTCCGACGAGCGCGGACATCCCCGGCTGCGGATGCGGCACATGCCGTTCACGGTGGGCCCGCTGCAGCGTGACGCCTGGCTGCGCTGCATGCGTATCGCGATCGCCGAGATCGAACCGGACGTGCTCGACGACGAGCACCGCAAGGCGCTGCTGGACTACTTCGAGATGGCCGCGAACTCGCTGATGAACTCGCCGATCTGACCGAGTCGGGTGTGAGCGTCCGCACGCCTGTCGCGCGTCCGGCGGCGGGTTCCGGCACCATGGCGGGGTGAGCCTCGACGGACTGACACCGGCGCCCGACAGCGAACCCGCCGCCGATCGCGACCGCACCTGGTGGCGCTCGGCGGTCTTCTACCAGGTCTATCCGCGCTCGTTCGCCGACTCCGGCGACGACGGCGTCGGCGATCTGGGCGGTATCCGCGACCGGCTCGGCTACCTCGCCGACCTCGGCGTCGACGCCCTGTGGATCTGCCCGGTGATGCGTTCGCCGATGGCCGACGGCGGCTACGACGTGTCCGACCCGCGAGACATCGACCCGCTCTTCGGCGGCATGTCGGCGATGAACGCGCTCGTCGCCGAAGCCCACGCCCGCGGCATCAAGATCACGATGGACCTGGTGCCCAACCACACCAGCGACCGTCATCCCTGGTTCGCCGCCGCGTTGGCGGCCGCGCCGGACAGCCCGGAACGCGCCCGCTACCTCTTCCGCGACGGCCGCGGCGCGCAGGGCGAACTGCCGCCCAACAACTGGCCGAGCATCTTCGGCGGCCCGGCCTGGACCCGGGTCACCGAACCGGACGGGCGGCCGGGCCAGTGGTACCTGCACCTGTTCGCCCCCGAACAGCCCGATCTGAACTGGGACAATCCCGAGGTCGTCGCCGATTTCGAGCAGACCCTGCGATTCTGGCTCGACCGCGGGGTGGACGGGTTCCGCATCGACGTCGCGCACGGCATGGCCAAGCCCGCCGACCTGCCCGACCTCGCGCAGGTCAACACCAAGATGCTGATCCACGACGACAGCGACCCGCGTTTCAACAATCCGGACGTGCACGACATCCACCGCGGCATCCGCAAGGTGCTCGACGAGTACCCGCACGCGGTCGTCATCGGTGAGGTGTGGGTGGACGACAATGTCCGCTTCGGCGAGTACGTGCGCCCGGACGAACTGCATCTGGCGTTCAACTTCCGGCTCGCCGAGACACCGTTCGACGCCGCGGCCGTGCGCGAGGCGGTGCACAACTCGCTGGCGGCGGTCGCCGAGGTCGGGGCTCCGGCCACCTGGACGCTGTCCAACCACGACATCGAGCGCGAGGTCACCCGCTACGGCGGCGGGGCGGTAGGGCTCGCGCGGGCCAGGGCGATGGTGCTGGTAGAACTCGCGCTGCCCGGCGCGGTCTTCCTCTACAACGGCTCCGAACTGGGGCTGCCCAATGTCGACGACCTGCCCGAGGACGTGCTGCAGGATCCGGTCTGGGAGCGATCGGGCCACACCGAACGCGGCCGGGACGGGTGCCGCGTGCCGATCCCGTGGCGCGGGACCACCCCGCCGTTCGGCTTCACCGCCGGCCCGGACTCCTGGCTGCCGATCCCGCCGGAGTGGGCCGGACTGACCGTCGAGTCCCAGCTTCGCGACCCGGGATCGATGCTGTCCCTGTGCCGCGCCGCCATCGAATTGCGTGGCAGCCGAACGGAATTCGCTGGCGACATGGTCGAATGGATCGATGCCGCCGCTCCCGGCGTGCTGGTCTTTCGGCGCCCCGGCGGACTGGTGTGCGTGCTCAACACCACCGACGAGCCGGTTGTGTTGCCGCACGGGGAGTTGTTGCTCTCCAGCGCGCCCTCGGCGGACGGGCGGTTGGCGCCGAATGCCGCAGCGTTGCTCGTGTGAGTCCACCGCGACATCGCAGGCGCAGCTTGCCGGCCGACTGCGGCGAGTCGCAGTTCGGAGAGCGCCTGTCAAGATTGCCTTGACAGACTGTCCGGCTGTAAAGGTAGTCTTGACGCGTGAACATCACGGCGTCGGCGCGCAAGCACGGCATAACCGATGCCGACATCCTTCACGCGTACGAAAACGCACTGCGGTACGTGGAGTACGAGTACAAGGGCGATGAACGGTTACTGATCATCGGACCGGACCTGGCAGGGCGATTACTCGAACTCGTGGCCGTTCCAGCCGGAGACCCGAACCGGATCATTCACGCCGATTGGCTGAGGCCGAAATTCCACGACTACCTGAGGTGATCGAGATGCAGACGAAGAACAAGAAGGGGGCAGCCAAGCGAAACCCGCGTGTGGCTCAGCCCGGAGGCGTTACCCGCCGTGGTTCCCTGAGTCGTCGGGCCGACACGGCTACACCCGATCAGGGCCCTGTCAGCAACTCGGAGTCCGCGTTGCCCGCCGTGGCTACAGGCTTGGACCAACTGGACCCCGGCAAGAATCCGGCGAAGGACGCGAAGAGTTTCCGGCGGATTATCGCGGCCCGCAAGAAGGTGGCGGAGGCGGAGGCCGAGCTACGCGCCGCCGTCAAGGACGCCCATGCAGCCGGGGATTCCTGGACCGTCATCGGGATGGCGCTGGATACCAGCAGGCAGGCTGCTTTCCAGCGGTTCGGCAAGGACTGATCAGGCTGGACACGGGGCCGTATTTCCCGCCCGGACGCGCGTCTACTACACAGCATCGTCTACCTTTGAACCGTGAGCATTCTCGAGACAGTGCTGATCTTCCTCGGCATCCCGCTGGTGATCTACGCGGCGATCGCCGGATTGTCGTATCTCGGTAAGCCGCTGCCCGGCGAGAAGCCGGTTCACTTCGACCTGGGACAGAAGTGGACTCATGAGCCGGTGCTGTGGAGTGCCACCGACGAGGTGATCGGTCACGGTCACCACGACGTCGCACCGCATGGCAGTCATGCGGCTATCGAATCCGCCCAGGAGCTGATCGGAGGCCGGGCAAGTGGCAAGTTCTAAGTGGCCCGCGGTGGTCGAGGCCGACCTTCCGCACGGATACGTCCTCACCAGCAGCGGCCGGGTCTCCGGCGTGCACGAGGCGGGCGCGGTGTTCGTCGAGGCGCCGTTCAGCGACGACGAGCGCTTGGCTGTCGACAACGCGCTGATCGAGGCGACCCGAGCCACCAAGGTGCGCTTCACCATCTACATCGGCGATCTGGCCGGTGACGCCTCCGCCGCGGTCGACGAGCTGTTCGCGACCACCCCGGACGCGTCGCGCTCGGTGCTCATCGCCGTCTCGCCCAACGACAAGGTGATCGAGGTCCGCTCCGGCCATGAGATCGCCGACCGCGCCAACGACCGGGTCTGCCAGCTCGGCGTCACCGCCGCGCTCAGCTCGATCCGACAGGGCAAACTGATCGACGGACTGGTCTCCGCGGTGCGCGTGATGGCCGCCGCCATCGGTCGCTGAGAAGCCTGCTCGCGGCATTTCGCGAATCCGGGCTCGCAGCGGCGACATCAGGACGCGAAACGGCGCGCTCATCCTTCGGGGTGAGCGCGCCGTTGCCGTTTCCCGGCCCTACTTCGCGTCGAAGGCGCGGGCCCGCAGCGAGCGCTCGACGCCGGCCTTGCCCTCGGACACCAGCCGCAGCAGCGCGGGCGGGTGATCGCCTGCCAGGAACTCGTCCGCCGTGGCCACGGCCTGCTCGGTGATCTCCCACGCCGGATACAGGCCGACGACGACGGTCTGGGCGACCTCGCTGGAGCGGCGCTCCCAGACCTCCGGGATCTCCGCGAAGTACTTGCCCACGTAGTCCTTCAGCAGTTCCCCTTGGCCCGCAGGTGCGAATCCGGCCACGATGGCGCGGGTGGTGGCGTTGGGGATCGAGTCGTCGTGCATCGCCTTCTGCCAGGCATCGGCCTTGACCTCGGCCTGCGGGCGGGCGGTCGCCGCGGTGGCGGCTTGACGCTTGCCGGTGGCGGTCGGGTCGGCGGCCAGCTCCGCGTCGATGACCGGAGTCGCGAGACCGTCGGCGTCGATCTCGCCCGCGGCGGCCAGCGCGCCGATCACCCGCCAGCGCAGGTCGGTGTCCACCACCAGACCGGGCAGGCCGACCGTCGCCGGGTCGGAGTCGAGCAGTTCGCGCAGCAGCTCGGTGTGCCTGGCCTCCAGGCGCGCGCCCAGCAGCGCGTTGACGAAGGCCAGCTGGTGATCCGAGCCCGCCTCGGCTTCCCGCGCCAGTTCCAGCAGCCGGTCGCCGAACTCGGTCCAGCCGACCCCTTCGGCCCAGACCGGATCGGCGTAGCTGCCCAGGGCGGTGTGCGCCTGCATGAGCAGCCGCTGCACCACGCCGATCTCGGTCTCCGCGCCGATGCCCCGTTGCACCAGCGCGACGAAATCGCGGGCGCGCAGCTCGGCCTGCCTGGTCATCTCCCAGGCCGCCGACCAGGCCAACGTGCGCGGCAGCGGCTCGGCGATGTCGCCGATGCGATTGACCAGCACCTCGAGCGATTCCGGGTCCAGGCGTACCGAGCAGTAGGTGAGGTCGTCGTCGTTGATCAGCACGAACCTGCCCCGCGCGACGCCGATCAGCTCCGGCACCTCGGTGCGCTCGGCGGCGTCGAGGTCCAGCTCCACCCGGTGCGTGCGGACCAGCTTGCCGCCCTCGTCGTCGTAGACGCCGATCGCCAGCCGGTGCACGCGCTGCTCACCGGCGCCGGGCTGCGCGCCCTCCTGCACGACCGCGAACGAGCTGAAGGTGCCGTCCGCGGCGACCTCGAACTCCGGGCGCAGGATGTTCAGGCCGGTGGTCTTGAGCCACTGCGCGCCCCAGCCGGACAGATCGCGTCCGGAGGACTTCTCCAGTGCGCCGAGCAGGTCGTCGAAGGTGGCGTTGCCGTAGGCGTGCTCGGCGAAGTAGGCCCGCAGCCCGGCCAGGAACGGCTCCAACCCGACGTAGGCGACCAGCTGCTTGAGCACGCTGGCGCCCTTGGCGTAGGTGATGCCGTCGAAGTTGACCTCCACCGCGGCCAGGTCCGGGATGTCGGCGGCGATCGGGTGGGTGGAGGGCAGCTGGTCCTGCCGGTAGGCCCAGGACTTCTCCACGTTCGCGAAAGTGGTCCAGGCGCTGGTGTATTCGGTGGCCTCGGCCTGGCACAGCACCGAGGCGAAGGTCGCGAACGACTCGTTCAGCCACAGGTCGTCCCACCACTTCATGGTGACCAGATCGCCGAACCACATATGCGCCATCTCGTGCAGGACGGTCTCGGCGCGGCGCTCGTAGGAGGCGCGGGTGACCTTGGACCGGAACACGTAGTCCTCGAGGAAGGTGACCGCGCCCGCGTTCTCCATCGCGCCCGCGTTGAACTCCGGGACGAACAGCTGGTCGTACTTGCCGAAGGCGTAGGGCACGCCGAAGTTGCGGTGGTAGAAGCCGAAGCCCTGCTTGGTCTCGGTGAACAGCCGCTCGGCGTCCATGTGCTCGGCCAGCGAGGCGCGGCAGTACAGGCCCAGCGGGATCTCGCCGTGCTCGTCGCGGTAGGTGTCGGTCCACTTGGCGTACGGACCGGCGATCATGGCGACCAGGTAGGTGCTCATCGCCGGGGTGGTGGCGAAAGTATGCGTGGCGACGGCGCCGTCGTCGGTGCGCTCGCCTGCCCCGTTGGAGACGACCTGCCAGTCCAGCGGCGCGGTGGCGGTGATGTCGAAGGTGGCCTTGAGGTCGGGCTGGTCGAAGCAGGCGAACATCCGCTTGGCGTCGGCGGTTTCGAACTGCGAGTACAGGTAGACGCCGTTGTCGGCTGGGTCGACCATGCGGTGCAGGCCCTCGCCGGTGTGCGAGTACTCGCAGTCGGCCTCGACGACGAGTTCGTTGCGCTCGACCAGATCCGGCAGCGTGATGCCGGTCGACTCGTCGTAGGAGTCCACGTCGAGCGCCGCACCGTTGAGCACGGCCGAGCGGACCCGCGCGGCGACGATGTCGATGAACGTGCTCGTGCCCGGCTTCGCGGTGAACGTGACGGTGGTGCGCGACCCGAAGGTGCTCGCCCCTGCGCTCTGGTCGGTGAGGTCGAGTTCGATGCGGTAGTTCTCGACGGCGACCGTGGCGGCGCGCTCGATCGCCTGGTCGCGGGTGAGATTCGGGGCGGACATGGAACTCCTTCGCTCTTCGACGAACACGGCACGAATGTCGTCCGCGACGCGGCGGCGCCGACCTGCGGACCCGTCACGCGGACTGTGGGCCCAACCCTATCGGCCACCTCCGGCGCGGGCACTGCCCCATGACGGACAGGTACCCGTATCCGCCCGCCCCGGAGCACGGTGGCGGGGCGGGCGTCGCAGTGGCCGTGGATACGGCGGCCACGGGGAAGGGAAAGGGCGGGCGGTATTGTTTGCCTGCCCGACGGCCGGGCGACAACCCACGGATGCGGAGGCTCGACGGTGAAGCATGTGCACGCCGGGAAGGTGCGTGACCTGTACGAGGACGGCGACACCCTGCTGCTGGTCGCCTCCGATCGGGTCTCGGTGTACGACGTGGTGCTGCCCACGCCGATCCCCGGCAAGGGCGCGCTGCTGACCCAGCTGTCGAACTGGTGGTTCGACTTCTTCACCGACATCCCCAACCACATCGTCTCGACCGTCGACGTGCCCGAGGAGTTCGGCGGCCGCGCCGTGCGGGTCAAGCCGCTGCGGATGCTGCACGTGGAGTGCATCGCCCGCGGCTACCTGACCGGTTCGGGCCTGAAGGAGTACCAGGCCACCGGCACGGTGTCCGGGGTGACGCTGCCGGCCGGACTGCGCGACGGGGACAAGCTGCCCGAACCGATCTTCACCCCCACCAGCAAGGCCTCCGAAGGCCACGACGAGCCGATCACCTTCGCCGACGTGGTGAACCAGGAGGGCCGCGAGGTCGCCGAGGCGCTGCGCGAGCGCACCCTCGAGATCTACCGCCGCGGCGCCGAACACGCCGCGGGCAACGGCGTGATCATCGCCGACACCAAGGTCGAATTCGGCTGGGACGGTGACGTGCTCACCCTCGGGGACGAGGTCCTCACTTCGGACTCCTCGCGTTTCTGGCCCGCCGACCAGTGGAAGCCCGGCCGCTCGCAGCCCTCCTTCGACAAGCAGTTCGTCCGCGACTGGGCGACCTCCACCGGCTGGGACAAGGAACCGCCCGGCCCGGAGATTCCCGCCGACATCGTCGAGGCCACCCGGCGCAAGTACCAGGAGGCCTACGAACTCATCACCGGTCGCGCCTGGGGCTGATCGCCACGCGGCCGAGGGGAGGGACGCGGGGCCGGTCCTCGTGCTCGGCCGCATCCTGATTCGCGCTGACAGGCGAGCCTCGGCGGTGCGATACTCCCCGATGTCCGTGGCCGAGGGCCGCGCGACAGGGAGGCGGGACATGAGGCGCGCAGGCACCGATCCGGGCACGCCCGAGCAGAGTGATCCGAGGCAGGCGAAGTCCGGCGGGGGGAGCACCGGCACGAGGGGCGCGGGCAAAGGCGGTGCCGGTCGGGGGAGGACCGGCCGGACCGGACGGGCGAAGCCGCAGTTGCGCAAGGCCGGACGGGGCGGAGCCGACCCGACGACGTCGGGCCGGTGGAATACCCCGGCGTGGCTGCTGTTCGGGACGTTCGCCGCGGCGGTCGTCGGATTCATGGTGACCTGGCAGGTGCTCGACTGGATCGCCATCTCCCGCGAGTCGGGCGGGTCGTGTGGCACCAGCAGGGGGATCAGCTACGGGGACTGTCCCCGGTACTGGGGCACCATCTTCGTCATCTCGCTGTTCGGGCTGATGGCGTTCGTTCCGCTGCTCCTGTTCGCGCTGATCCGCACCCGGCTGGCGGGCGCGCTGGCAGGCGCGGTCGCCGCGGTGCTCGCGATCTATCCGGCGGCGATCGCTTTCGGCCAACTGCACGGCGACACCTGGGAGCCGGCCTGGGCCGCGCCCTCGGATCGCACGGACGACGGCGAGACCGGCGGCCTCTGGCACACCGCGGCGGAGGCGGGCACCGCCGTGCGCGTCGCCTTCGACGGGTTGACGGCATTCGACGTCGCCTCGGGTTCGACACGCTGGTCGGCTGTCTTCCCGGACCGGGATGTGCTGTGCGCGATGAGCCGGACGGCTCCCGAGGGAATCGGGCTGGTCGCCCGGCACGACGAGAACGCTCCCTGCGCCGGTTTCGGGGCGGTGGATATCGCGACCGGGCGGACCCTCTGGGAATCCACCGTGCCCGGCGGGCTCGTCGACGGCCCCGACGTACTCGCCGTCACCGGCGGCACCGCCGTCGCACTGGGCGAGGACGCCGTGCACGGGTTCGCCCTGCGGGACGGCGCGCCCCGCTGGCAGTTCCGGTTGCCGGAATCGGCCTGCGGCACTCCGTGGCTGGCCGCGGGGCGCTATGTGGTCGTCGCGGTGGACCGCTGCACCGGCGCCGAGTCCGCCGACGACAGTGGGCCCGCACTGTGGGCGCTCGCCCCCGACACCGGTGCGGTGGCCTGGACCGTGGCCGTCCCGTTCGAGGGCGCTCGCCGGGTCACCCGGATCGCCTCGGAACCACTCGTCGTGCACGTCACCGAGAACGGCAGACGCGGCCGGTCCGCCTTCGTGGCCTTCGACGACACCGGCGCGGTCACCGCCACCATCGAGACCGGCACCGGCACCGCAGATCCGGAGTTGATGCCCCTGCGGCCGGTCGACCTCGCCGGGTTCGACGCTGCCCCGGTCACCAGGACGGTGGTGACCGGAAACACGCTCGTCGCCGTCGCCCGCGCCGAGAGCGAGAACGGCTACCGGCTCCTCGCCCACGACCTCGCCACCGGCGCCAGGCGTTGGACCGGCGACCTGCTCGACGACGATCCCGACGCGCTGGTCGCCGACGGCGACCGCGTGATGGTGGTCGTCGACAATTTCCGGGTGCTCGGCCTGGGCGCCTTCGACCTGCGCACCGGCGCCGAATCCCACGCGGGCGTGGCCGTCGTCGAGCGTTCTGGGCCGTCGCTGCAGGTGTTCGCCCTGCCCGAGGTCTATCTCGTGCTCAGCAGCGACGGCAGTTCGCCCTACCGGCCGTTGCAGGCCGTCGCCCGCCCGTGACGCCGATCGTCCTCGTGCGCTAGGCGGCGCAGGCCGGGGAGGTGGTCTGGGTGTTGGCCAGCATCTGGCACGCCCAGGCCAGCTGGAGTTTCCAGCGCCCGTCCTCGGCGACGAAGGGAATGAGGGTGGGCCCCTGCACCGGCTTGCCGTCGAGGGTCATGTCCGCGGTGGCCTGCAGGACAGCGTCGCCCTGGTAGTCCACCGAGACGATCGTCAAGGTGATCCCGTTGGCCTGGGAAGCCTGGGCCAGCTTGTCGATCAGCGTCGGGTCGGCGTCGGCGCCCTGCACCGCACCGGTCTTCAGGGTGGCGGGGGTGTCCGGGTCGAGCGCGAGCTGGAAACCGGCGTTGAGGTCCGCGGGGCTGGGCAGCGGCACCGGTGGCTGCTGCGCTCCGGCGGCGGGGGCGGTCGTCGCGGATTCGGCGGACACGGTCGCCTCGTCGGCATCGGACCCGCCGCAGCCCGCGGCGAGCACCGCGACCGAGGCGAGGCAAGCGGCGAGCGCGGCGCGGGACAGGCGTGGCCTGGGAAGGTTCATCGGGGTCCTCTCGTCGGCGGCGTGATTGTCGCTGGAGTGCGTGCGGCTGGAGTCGCCGTCGTGGTCGCGGTGGACGGACGGGGTGGGCTCATTCGGTGCCGATGGCCTCGATGATGTCCAGCCGCGCGGCGCGGACGGCGGGGGGAATGGAGCCGAGCAGGCTCAGCGCGATCGCCCCGAGCGCGAAGACCACCATCATCGGCCCCGGCCGGTAGGCGACGTCGAGATTCATGATGTCGGGGGTGATCCGGTCGAAGAAGAGCTGGCTGAGCGCGCCGAAGCCGAGGCCGAGCACCCCGCCCACGACGCCGATGCCGACCGCCTCGGCCAGCACCGTGCGCAGCACCACGCGCCGGGTCGCCCCCATCGCGCGCAGCACGCCCAGTTCGCGTCTGCGTTCGAGGACCGACAGGCCCAGCGTGTTGAGCAGGGCCACGGCGGCGATGAGCACCACGATCACCCACACCGCGTTCGCGACCCCGGCGCCCTGGCGGATCGCGCTGTCCACTCCGGCCAGCGACTCCTGCCCGGTGAAGACGTGGGTGTCGGCGGGGACCACCGCGCGCACGGCCGCGCGCAGTTGTTCGGAGCCGATATCGTCGCGGCCGTCGATCTGCAGCACGGTGGATCCGGGCCGGTCGAACCAGTCGCGCATCTGCTCGAGTCCGATGGCGGCGTTTCCGGTGAGCGCGGAGAAGTAGGAGACCACCCCGACCACGGGCAGTTGCCGTTGCCCCGACGGAGTGCGCATGGTCAGCGCATCGCCTTCGGTCACACCGAGGGTCCGGCTCAGGTCGCGGGAGAGCACGATGCCGTGCCCGCTGATCACCGCTTCCCTGGCCGCCGGGGACAGATCGGCGTAGAGGGGACTGATCGCGCCGGGCGCCAGCCCGTACAGGATGATGCGTTCCTCGCCGAGGGTGGCATAGGCGAGCTGGCCCTCGACGACCCGCTCGACCTCCGGCAGCGCGGCGATCCGGGAGGCGGCGTCGGTGGGCAGCGCCGGGTCGGTGGGCATCTGGTCGGCCGGTCTGGCGGCGACCAGCAGGTCCACCTCGTCGACCGCGCCGATCGAGCCGCGCACCGCGCCGAGCATGTCGCTGTTGGCGCCGGTGATGGTGACCGTCATGGCCACGGCGATGAACACCGTCATCATGGTCGCCCACACCCGGCGAGGCGCGCGCCGCACCGTGGCCGCCGCGAGCTCACCGGCCTTGCCGCACCGCCGCGCCACCTCCGCCGCCGCCGAGACCAGCGTCCCGGTGACCGCCCAGCAGGCGAACAGCCCCGCGCCGAAGAACATCGACAGCGCCACGCCCGACCAGACCAGGTCACCCAGCCGGAGCGCGACCAGGACGACGGCCAGCCCCATCGCCCCGATCGCGACACACCCCGAGCCGACGCGCATCCACAGCGGCACCCGGTCGGCGACCGAGACACCCACCGGGGCGAGCGCCTCCACCGGCGACACCTTGTACACCTGGTGCGCCGCCACCGCCGCCGCCGCGACACTGGTGCCGACCGCGGCGGCGAGCGCGATCGGAATCGCGTACACCGGAACCGAATACACGGTCCTGGCCTCGACGGACTGCAGCAGCGCCACGGGCAGCGCGTCGACGGTCGTGCGCCCGTAGGCGATGCCGAGCGCCGTACCCAGCACACCGCCCGCCAGGCCGATGACCCCCGCCTCGGTGAGCAGGTCGGCGGCCAGGGTGCGCCTGCGGCCGCCGACGGCGCGCAGCATCGACAGCGTCCGGCGGCGCTGCGCGATCGCCATCGACATGGCGGTGTAGATGAGGAACGCGGCGACGATGAAGGCCAGCGCCGCGCCCATCAGTGTCATGTACTGGAGGATGCGCAGGCCGTTACCGGTACGCACCGCGCGCAGCGTCGGCTCGGCCACGATCGCCCGTCCGTCGATCCGCTGCTCTACCGCGGCGCGGACGTCCGCTGGATCCGCGCCGGGCTCGGTGACCAGCAGGATCGAGTCCAGGTGATCGGTGCGTCCGAGCGCCCGCTGCGCGACCGGCAGCGAGGTGAGAACGTAGTGACCCTCGTTGAGCCTGCCGAGCTGTCCGCCGTCGAGCACGCCCGCCACCGTCACGTCGGTGCGGCCGACCCGCAGGCGATCGCCTGCGGACACGCCGAGGCCCGGACCGACGAGCACGCCGTCCGGCACCGAGATCAGCGCGCTCAGCCGGGACTCGATGGCCGGTTGCAGCACGCTGCCCAGGGCGGTCGCGCTCGCGTCGGTGCCGAGCACCAGCGCCGAGCCCGCCGAGGTCGGCGCGACCGTGCGCACCATCGGCACGGCCGCGCGCACGCCGGGCACGGCGGCCACGTCGGCGTGCAGCGTGCCGGGGAACCCGGAGTCGGTGATCCCGGAGACCTCGAGACTCGCCTCGCCCGCCAGACCGTCGACCAGCCGGTGCACCGATCCGGTGAGCGAGCCGAACATGCCGAACACGGCGACCAGGAACGCCGCCGACACCGCCATCACTGTGATCGAGGCCAGCGTCCGGCCGCGGTGCACGGCGAATTCGCGCAGGCTGAACAGTCGCCAGCGATCGATCAGCGCGCGCACGGCGGCTCCACGGGGCCGGCGGTCGCGGCGCCCGCGGCCGTCGGCTCGTCGGCGACGATCCGTCCGTCGCCGAGGGTGACGACACGATCGGTCCTTGCCGCTGCCTCGGGGTCGTGGGTCACCATCACCACCGATCGCGATCCTGTCGCGCTGCTCGCGATCTCGGCCAGCAGTGTCAGGATCTCGGCGCTCGTCGCCGAGTCGAGATTGCCGGTGGGCTCGTCGGCGAGCACCAGCGGCGGATCCATGATCAGCGCCCGTGCCACCGCCACCCGCTGCATCTGTCCGCCGGACAGTTCGGCGGGGCGGTGTTCGGCGCGGCTGCCGAGCCCGACCAGTTCGAGCAGTTCGCCCGCCCGCTCGCGCGCCGAACGCAGCGCGCTGCCGTCGAGCAGGCGGGGCACCGCGACGTTCTCCCAGGCGGACAGGGTGGGCAGCAGATTGAAGAACTGGAACACGAAACCCACGCTGTGCCTGCGGAATTCGGATTGCTCGTCGTCGCCGAGGCCGCCGATCTCGCGATCACCGAAGCGGATGGAGCCGGTGTCGGGCCGGTCGAGCGCGCCGAGCAGGTGCAGCATCGTGGACTTGCCCGCGCCGGAGGGGCCCACCACCGAGACGAACTGCCCCGGCGCGACCGCGAAATCGACGCCGTCGAGCGCAGTAACCGTCTGGCCGCCGATGCGGTAATGCTTGGAGACCTCGGACAATTCGATGATCGGTGGCATCGTCGGCGTCCCGGTCAGGCGTTCACGTCGGAGAGCGCGGCGAGTTTGCCGATCGAGGCCACCAGTTGCGTCTGCGCTTCCTGCTGTACCGATTGTTCCAGCGGGCCGGTGAGCATCGCGCCGGTGAATGCCCCGGCGATGGTGAGCTGGCAACCTCCTGGCTTGCGTTCGATCGCGAAGCTGAACTCGCAGGTGACTCCGGCCGGGCTGCGGCCGGCGATGATCAGCTGCATCGGCGGCTTGAACGCGGTGACGGTCAATTCGATGCGTTGTGACATACCGAGCATGCGAATGTTCTGCACCATCCGGGAATTCACTGTGATGTTCTCCGGTGGCGCCTCCGCGAAACTCTCGTGGAGCATGAACCAATCGCTCCACGTGCTCGTGTCGGCGATAATCGTGTAGATCTGCGCCGGGGACGCTTCCAGTGCTCTGCTGACCTCGAAGCCGGCCATGAATCCTCCCTGATGTCCGCCTGCCGAGGGTGCCGGCGTGCCCGGGAAACCTGGGGCACCGGAGACCGATTCTCGGTGGTGGCAGCGCGAACGTAGTTGCGAGCGTCCATGATTCACCGAACCTGTGCAAGTGACCGGAGGTCACGGATACAGGTTTTTCCGAACCTGGCTGTAACCCGTTGCAGTTCGGCGAACACTGCTGTACGTTGACCGGCACGAGGCATCCCCATCGTCGTCGCCCAGTGTGGTTCCGGCGGGCCGTGATGCTCGACGACACAGTGGCCGAACCGTTCCCGAATTCCGATCAAAGCTGCCGCGAAGGCATTCTCCGCCGTGCGGAAATGAGCCGGCGTCGTTTCTACTTCATCACTTCTCCGAAAGGCCGGGAGCCGTCATGCAGGATGACGTAACCGCAGTCGACCCCATCGCTGTCGTCGGAATGGCGTGCAGATTCCCCGGGCAGATCGACACCCCGGAAGCGTTGTGGCACTTCGTGATCAACGGGAAGCACACATCCAGCAAATTCCCGGCGGACCGGTCGATGACCGAGCTGGCCGACATCGCCGCCCCGGAGGTGGTGGCCGCGATGGCGCCGATGGGCGGATTCATCGACGAGCCAGGGGAATTCGACCCCGAGTTCTTCGGTATCAGTCCGCGCGAGGCCAAGGCGATGGACCCGCAGCAACGCATCGTGCTGGAGCTGACCTGGCAGGCGCTCGAGGACGCGCGTATCGACCCGAACACGCTGCACGACAGCGATACCGGCGTCTACGTCGGTGCGATGGGCGGCGACTACGCCTACCTCATCCCCGGCCAGAAGGATCTCGACCCCGGCTACGTCGCGACGGGCGTGAGTCAGAGCGTGCTGTCCGGGCGCATCTCCTATGCCCTGGGCCTGCAGGGCCCGACGATGAGCATCGACACCGCCTGCTCGTCCTCGCTGGTCGCCATGCACCTGGCCGCACGGGCGCTGAAGGCGGGCGAATGCTCGCTGGCGCTGGCCGCGGGCGTGTCGATCATGTCCACGCTCACCGGTTTCTACGCGCTCGGCCAGCACGGCGCCATCTCCAAAGAGGGTCGTAGCAAACCGTATTCGGCCGACGCGGACGGTTTCTGCATGTCCGAGGGCGCGGCCGTGCTCGTGCTGGAACGGCTCTCCGATGCCAGGCGTCACGGACATCAGGTGTTCGCCCTGCTCCGTGGCGCGGCGGTGAACCAGGACGGCGCGACCAAGGGCCTGACGGTGCCGAGCACCGATGCGCAGCGCAAGGTCATCGAGGCGGCGCTGGCCGACGCGGGCCTCGGCTACGCCGATGTCGACGTGGTGGAGGGGCACGGCACCGGGACCCCGGTGGGTGACCCGATCGAGCTGGAGGCGCTGCTGGCCACCTATGGCAGCGACCGCCCCGACGGGCAGCCGCTGCGATTGGGCTCGGTGAAGGGCAATTTCGGCCACACCCAGGCCGCGGCGGGCCTGGCCGGCGTGATCAAGATGATCGAGGCCATGCGCCACGAGGCGGTGCCGCCCTCGCTCGGCGTCTCCGAACCGACCGGCGCGGTGGACTGGTCCACGGGCGCGGTCGAGGTGGTCACCGAGACCACGCCGTGGCCGGCCGGGCACCGGCCGCGTCGCGCGGGTGTCTCGTCCTTCGGCATCAGCGGCACGAACGCGCACGTCATCGTCGAAGAACCGCCCCGTGTCAACGCCCCTGCCGCTCCGGCCGCCCCGGCTGACGGGCCGCGGCCGGCGGTGGTGCTCTGGCCGATCTCGGCGAAGACCCCGGAGGCGCTGGCGGCGCAGGCCACCGCCCTGGCCGAGCACGCCGGCGCGCACCCGGAGTATCGCGACGCCGACATCGGTTTCGCGCTGGCCACCACGCGGGCCACGTTCGATCATCGCGCGGTGGTGCTCGGCGGCGACCGCGAGGAGTTGCTGGCCGGTCTGGCGGCCGTGGCCGCGCAGCAGCCGGTCGGCCCGATCCGCGGCCAGGCACTCGCCGAGCGCGGTGTCGTGTTCGTCTTCCCCGGCCAGGGCGGGCAGTACCAGGGCATGGCCCGGCAACTACTGGCCGAGTCGGCGGAATTCGCCGCGTCCGTCGCCGAGTGCGATGCCGCCTTTGCCGAATTCGTCGACTTCTCCGTGGCCGATGTGCTGTGCGAAGCCGACGGTGCGCCCACCCTCGACCGCATCGACGTGCTGCAACCGGCGCTGTTCACGACCATGGTGTCGTTGGCACGGCTGTGGCGTTCGCTGGGCATCGAGCCGGCGGGCGTCATCGGCCATTCGCAGGGCGAGGTGGCCGCCGCGTATGTCGCTGGAGCGCTGTCGCTGCGTGATGCCGCGCGCGTGGTGGCACTGCGCAGCCGGGCGTTGCTCGAGCTCGACGGCACCGGGGCGATGGCCTCGATCAACACCTCCGCCGGGCGGGTGCGCGAGCTGCTGGCCGACATCCCGGAATTGGAGGTGGCCGCGGTCAATTCACCGTCGACCACCGTGGTGGCCGGTACCAGGGCCGGTGTCGACCGCGTTCTCGAGGTGTGCGAGCGCGACGGGCTGCGCGCCCGGCGCATCCAGGTGGACGTGGCCTCGCACACCGGTCACATGGAGGCCATCGCGGAGCAGACCCGCGAGGCCCTGGCGCCGATCACTCCGCGGCCGAGCGAGATCCTGTTCTTCTCGACTGTCACCGGTGACGTGCTCGAAACCGAGAATCTCGGGCCCGACTACTGGTTCGCCAATCTGCGCCGGACCGTGAACTTCGACGACGGTTTCCAGGCCGCCTTCCAGTCCGGCTACAACGCCTTCCTGGAGATGAGCGCCCATCCGGTGCTCACCTCCGCCATGCACGAATCCCTCGACCAGTTCGGCTCCTTCGCCGACAGTTGCCTGATCGCCGGCTCGATCGAGCGCGAGGACGCGGGCCTGCGCCGGTTCCTCGCCTCGGTGAGCACGGCGCATGTGCACGGCGTCTCGCCGGACTGGCGGAAGATCTACGATCCGGCGTGCCACCAGGCGGTGCCGCTGCCGACCTATCCGTTCCAGCGCCAGACCTACTGGCTGGCATCGGTGCACAACGCCAACGGCGGCAAGCCCAGCGGTCTCGGGTTGACCGATCCCGGCCACCCGCTGCTCGGCGCGATGGCCGAGCTGCCCGGCGCCGACCGGTTCCAGTTCAGCACCCGGCTGTCGGTGCCCACGCACGGCTGGATCTGCGATCACGCCCTGCACGGCAACGTGCTGGTCCCGGGCGCGATGCTGCTCGAACTCGCGCTGCACGCCGGAGACAAGGTCGCCAGCCCCCGCGTGGAGAAGCTGACCATGTACACCCCCGTGACGCTGCCCGCCCAGGGCGCGGTGCAGGTGCAGTTGGTGATCGGCGAGGCGAAGGCCGGTAGACGTGCCATCGCGATCTACTCCCGCCAGGAGAACGAGGACGCCGCGGCGGGGGAGAACCTGTGGAGCCTGCACGCCGACGGCGTGCTCACCGGCCCCGCCCGCGCCGAGGACGACGATCAGCACGGCCTCGAACTGTGGCCGCCGGTCGGGGCCGAGCAGGCACTCGAACCCGAACGCGCCTACGAGACGCTGGCCGCGCTCGGCTACCACTACGGGCCGATCTTCCAGGGCATGCGGGCGGTGTGGCGGCGCGGCGAGGACATCTTCGCCGAGGTCGCGCTGCCGGACTCGGTGGCCGACGCCGACAAGTACGGCCTGCATCCGGCACTGCTCGACTCGGCCATGCAGACCGTGGCCGCGGTGGCGTCGATGATGCCCACCGAGCCGGGTGCGATCCGGCTGCCGTTCGCCTGGGAGCGGGTCGAACTGCACGCCGTCGGCGCGAAAGCGCTGCGCGCCAAACTGACTCCGGCCGGTCCGGACCGGGTGCGCTGGGTGCTCGGCGACAGCAGTGGTCGCACGGTGGCCGCGGGCACCCTGCAGGTGCGTTCGATCTCGATGGGCACACTTGCCCAGCGCGGCCTGTCGGGCAGACAGGATTCGCTGTTCGGCGTCGACTGGCTGTCGCTGCCCGCGCAACGGACCCGCTACACCGCTCGGCCGGGGGAGTGGGCCGTGATCGGCGAACTGCCGCCGGGCGTGCCGGACACCGCGGGGCTGACCGTCTACCCCGATCCGGACGCGCTCTACGCCGCCGTCGCCGACGGCACGCCCGCACCGAAAGTGGTGCTCGCACCACGGGACACGGCGGGCGCCTGGCGTGAAGCCGGCACCACCGAGTCGGTCCGCGAGGATCTGGTGCGCACGCTGACCCGGCTGCAGACCTGGCTGGCCGACGAGCGGTTCACCGAGACCACGCTGGTGCTGCTGAGCAGCGGCGTGCAGGCCGCCGACCTGGCCGAACCGGTGGCGGATCTGGCGGGCGCCGCGGTCTGGGGCCTGGTGCGCAGTGCGCAGTCCGAGCATCAGGACCGCATCGTCCAGCTCGATCACGACGACGCGGGCATCACCCTCGACCAGCTCGCCACCGCGCTCGGCCTCGAAGAACCCGAACTGGTGCTGCGCCGTGGCGTGTTCCACGGCAGGCGCATCCGTTCCGGGCTCGATGCCGTCGCGGCGGTGGGCAGGCGGCTGAGCGGGCCGTGGCGCCTGGACATCCCGTCCTCGGGCAATCTCGACGACGTCGCGCTCGCCGAGCGGACCCCCGTCAGCGACGGCCCCGCACCGGGCAGCGTGCGGGTCGAACTGCGCGCGGCCGGTCTGTCCTTCCCGGTCGCCCTCACCGGTCTCGACGCCGTCGCGGGCACGCCGCAACGGCTGGTGCACGAGGCCGCGGGCGTGGTGCGCGCCGTCGGCGCCGGGGTCACCGCGTTCGCGCCCGGCGACGAGGTCTTCGGCTTGGTCGACGAGATCGCCGACACCGTCGACGTCACTGTCAGGACCGGCACCGGCACCGACGGCGCGGAGACCGGCCCGGGACTGCTGAGCCACGTGCCCGCCGGATGGTCGCTCGCGCAGGCGGCGGCCGCGCCGGTCGCCTACCTCACCGCCCTCTACGCCTTGCGCGAGATCGCCGCCGCGCAACCCGGTGAACGGGTGCTGGTGCACTCGGCCACCGGCGGCGTCGGCACCGCCGCCGTCCACCTGGCCGCCCACCTGGGCCTCGAGGTCTACGCCACGGCGAGCGCGGGTAAGCAGGATGTGCTGCGCGGCATGGGGTTCGCCGAGGACCATCTCGCCGATTCCCGCTCGGCGGAATTCGCCACCCGCTTCGCCGGGCGCGGCATCGACATCGTGCTCGACCTGCTGCCGGCCGAGTTCACCGACGCCTCCCTCGGACTGCTCGGCGGCGACGGCAGATTCGTCGACCTCGCCCGCGGCGCGGTGCGCGACCCGCAACAGGTGCGTGCCGGACACGGCGTCGGCTACCACACCTTCGAGCTGGGGGCGCTGGACCGCGCCACGCTCGCCGGCCTGCTCGCCGACGTCGCCGCCCTGGCGGGCAGCGGAGTCGTCCCGGCGTTGCCCCTGACTCGTTTCGACATCCGTCAGGCCGATGCCGCGCTACGCCATCTCGGCGAGGCCAGGCACATCGGCAAGGTCGTGCTCACCTGGCCCGCCGCGTTCGACCCCGAGCGCACCGTGCTGGTCACCGGCGGCACCGGAAAGATCGGCGGCATCATCGCCCGGCATCTCGTACATGCCTACGGGGCCAGGCATCTGCTGCTCACCAGCCGCAGCGGTCCAGCCGCCGACGGGGTCGACGAACTGGTCGCCGAACTCGCCGAGGCCGGTGCGCAGGTACGGGTCGAGGCTTGCGACGCCGCGGACCGTGACGCACTCGCCGCGGTGCTCGCGCGCGTGCCCGCCGAACACCGGCTGGGTGGCGTGGTGCACCTGGCGGCCGCCCTCGCCGACGCCACCTTCGACCGGATCACCCCCGATCAGGTGGCCGCGGTGCTCGGCGCCAAGGCCGACGGCGCCTGGCATCTGCACGAACTCACCCGCGAGGCGGATCTGTCGATGTTCGTGCTGTTCTCCTCGGCCGCCGGCACGTTCGGCGCGCCGGGGCAGGCGAACTACGCCGCCGCCAACGTCTTCCTCGACACGCTGGCCCGCCGTCGTTACCACGAAGGGCTGGCAGCGACCTCGATGGCGTGGGGCTGGTGGGCCGAGGACACCTCCAACACCGGCTCGCTCGACGACAAGGACCGCGCTCGCCTGACCAGGATGGGCGTGACCCCCATCGAGACCACGCAGGCCCTGGAACTCTTCGACGCCGCACTGGCCACCGGCAGGCCCTACGTGGTGCCGGTCGGCATGGACCTGTCGCTGCTGCGAGTGGCCTCCTCGGTCGCCGAGCTGCCGCCGTTCTTCCGTGCGCTGCTGCACTCGCGCCCGCGCGCCACCGGGCAGACCGGCGACGCCTCGCAACTGGCCAAGCGGCTGGCGGGCCTGAGCCCGGCCGAACAACACGCGGTGGTGGTCGACCTGCTCAAGACCCCGATCTCGATGGTGCTCGGCTACTCGTCCCCCGACGCGGTGGCGCCGGACCGGGAATTCACCGAGATGGGAATCGACTCGCTGAGCTCCATCGAACTGGGCACCCACCTGCGCGCGATGACCGGCGTCAAACTGGCCAATTCGGTGATCTTCCAGTATCCGACGGTCAACCTGCTGGCCCGGCACGTGCTCGACCAGATCACCCCGCAGGACGCCGAACTGGCCGACCCGATCGTCTCCGAGGTCGAGATGCTGCTCGAACGCCTGGCCGCCATCCACGAGGACGGCCTGATCCCCGAGCCCCTGCTCGAACGGCTGACCGGCTCGATGGGCCGGTTGCGCGGTGGGGAGGTGGCCGCCGTCGACGGGGTCCGTTCGTGAACCGGGTGCTCGCGATCTCCGACCTGCACGTCGGCCACCCCGGCAATCGGGACGTGGTCGACCTGATCCGGCCCACCTCGCCGGAGGACTGGCTGATCGTCGCCGGCGACGTGGGGGAGCGGATCGAGCACATTCGCGGCGTGCTCGCCGCGCTGCGCAAACGGTTCGCGAAAGTCATCTGGGTGCCCGGCAACCACGAATTGTGGTGCACCGCGAACGATCCGGCGGCGCGGCGCGGCGAGGGCCGGTACCAGCGGCTGGTCGCCGAGTGCCGGGCACTCGGCGTGCTCACCCCCGAGGATCCGTATCCGGTGTGGGAGGGGCCGGGCGGCCCGGTGACGCTGGTGCCGATGTTCCTGCTCTACGACTACACCTTCCTGCCCCGCGGTGCCCGTACCAAAGCCGACGGGCTGGCGGCGGCCGCGGCCAGGGGCACGGTCGCCACCGACGAGACGCTGCTTGCCCACGATCCCTACCCATCGCGTGAGCAGTGGTGCCGCGCGCGCGTCGAGCTGACTCGCGAGCGGCTCGACCACCTCGACCCGGCGCGACCGCTGGTGTTGATCAATCACTTCCCGCTGCTGCGGGAGCAGACCAGGATGCTGTGGCGCTCGGAGTTCGCGCTGTGGTGCGGCACCGAGCTGACCGCCGATTGGCACCGCAGCTACAACGTGCGCTGCGTCGTCTACGGGCACCTGCACATCCGGCGCACCGACCATTACGACGGTGTGCGCTTCGAAGAGGTCTCACTGGGCTATCCGCGCGAATGGCGCCGCCGCGGCCTGCCCGATCCGCTGTTGCGGGAAATCCTGCCCGGCCCCGCGCGTTCGGGGCGGGCGGGTAACGCGCTGACCCGCCGCGCGGTCGGCGGGGCGCTGCGCGCGGCGAGCGCGTTGTCCGATCCGATGTCCGGCCGCCGAGGGAGAACCGCACGATGACCGACACCACCACCGCCCGCTCCCGGCTGGCCGGGGAACTGGGCGGCGACCTGGCCGCCCTCGACACACTGTCGCAGGAGCAGTGCGCGGACCTGCTCCTCCTGCTGGAGCAGGCCCCCGACCGTGACATCGAATGCTGCGAGCCGCAATTGCGCGACAACATCGACACCCTGCCGCGCCTGTGTCGTCCCGCCGTGCGCCGGGTCTTTCTGGGGCGGTGGCGATGACTGATCGCGCCACCCTGCCGCGCCTTTACCGTCCCGCCGTGCGCCGGGTCTTCCTGGGGCGGTGGCGATGACCGATCGCGCCACCGCCCGCCAGCTCGCCCGGCTGTCCGCGGCGCTGCACGTGCCCGTCGAGCGGCTCGACCACCTCGCCGCCCTCGACATCGAGGACCTGGCCGTGCTCACCGACCGGGTGCTGGCCAGGCTGCATGCCCGCTACGCCGCCCGCTACCGACGCCTCTACCGGCTCGGCCGCCGGTTTCCGCAGCGGCGCGCGGTGCCCTTCGCGGTGCGGCTGTTGCCGCCACGTCTGCTCGGTCGCGTCATCACCGCCGCGTTGTCGGACGAACACGACGTGGACACCGCCGCGGAGTCGCTGAACTCGATCGATCCCACGGTGATCGCCGACGCCGCGCCCTTCATCGACCCCGCGGCCATCGGCCGTGCCGCCCACCTGACCTCGAGTGAGGTCGTCGGCGAGGTGATGGCCGAACTGCTGCGCCGCCAGGATTTCGCCACGGCCGACCTGTTCGTGGACTACATGACGGCGCACATGAACGCCCCCGCAACCGAACCCGCGGTGCCCGCCGCACCCACGCCGCGCCGCCTGGGCGATCGGCTGACCGCCTTCGCGAAGAGGGGCCGGTCATGACCGAGCGCCACCACGGAGGTGTCCCGTTCACGTCCGGCAGGCGCGGTGCGAGCGCCATCCGCGACGTCTCCGACACCGCGCGCTGGGTGGCCGTCCACCGGGGACGGGAATCCCTGCGTCCCGATGCCCTGTTCCACGACCCGCTGGCCGCCGAACTCGTCGGCGCGGACGGCGCGGACCTGGCCGACCCGCGCCTGCTGCCGCCCGGCGCCCGCGACCACTGGCCCACCGTGGTGCGCACCCGGCTCATCGACGACCTGCTGTCGCGCTCGATCGCCGAGGGCTGCGATCGGGTCGTGAACCTGGCCGCGGGCCTGGACACCCGGCCGTACCGGCTCCCTCTGCCCCCGGACCTCGGCTGGTACGAGGCCGATCTGCCCGATATGGTCGCAGGCAAGGACCGCGTGCTCGCCGGGCGCACGCCGCACTGCCGCCGGATCAGTCGCGCTCTGGACGTGACCGACCGTCCCGCGCTGGAGGATTTCCTCGCCGAGGCCACCGCGGGCGCGGCCCGCCCGCTGGTGCTCACCGAGGGACTGTTGCCGTACCTGCCCGAGCCGCGCGTGCGCGACATCCGCGCCGCCGTGGGCGCCGCACCCGTGCACTGGTGGGTGTTCGACCACTGGTCGCCGCTGATGCTGCGCGCGGTCAACACCCTGCTCGGCGGCGTCCTCGGCTCGGCGACTTGGCAGTTCGCCGCCCCGCTGACCTACTTCGACGGCTGGACGCTCGACAGCGCGCGGTCGATTTTTCGCGCCGCCGCCCGGCTGCGGCGCGCCCCGCTGCCGTTCGCGCCATGGGCACTGCTGCCCGACCGGGGACTGCTCGGGCGACCGGAGAAATCACGCGTCTGGTGTGCGACCGTGCGCCTGCGCCGCGCGCCAGGAACAGGATCGGCATGAACACCATTCCCTCGGGTGGCCGCGTGGTCGGGCACGCGGTGGTCCTCGGCGGCGGCTTCGCCGGGATCCTCGCGGCGGGCGCGATCGCCCCGTACGCGGAAACGGTCACGGTGCTCGACCGCGACGAGCCGCACGTCGCGCCGCAGCGGCGTCGTGGCGTCCCGCAGGACCGCCATCCGCATTTCCTCGGGCCCGGCGGCGCCGAATCGATCGAGGCCATGCTGCCCGGCGCGCACGCCGCGCTGTGGTCGGCAGGCGCCCGGCGTATCCGCACCACCGAGGACATGCTGCTCTACCTCAGCGCGGGTGGCTGGCTGCCGCGCTACCGGACCGAGCGGTTCGGCGTGGCGTGCAGCCGATCCCTGCTCGATCACGTGCTGCGCGAACGGGTCAGGCAGTTCGGCAATGTCGATTTCCGGGGCGACTGCCTGCCCACCGGACTGCTCGGTGACGCCCGCGCGGTCACCGGCGTGGCCTATCGGGATCTGCGCGACCGGTCCGGGCTCCGCTCGCTGCCCGCCGATCTCGTGGTCGACGCCACCGGCCGCGCGTCCCGCGCCTCGGCGCTGCTGGCCGGTCTCGGCGTGGGCGAGGCGCCCGTTCAGGTGGTCGACGCCGGGCACTCGTATGCCACCCGCCTCTATCGCGCCCGCCCCGGTGCCGAGACGAGCACCCCGCTGGTGCTGATCCAGGCCGAGACCGGGCGGGGCAGGCCCTCCGGCAACGGTGCGCTGCTGCCCATCGAAGACGGGGTGTGGATCGTCACCCTCGGCGGGCTGCGCGGGGCCGCGGTCCCCGACACCGGGGACGACTACCTCGGCTACGCCCGCCACGCACTGGGCACCCCGCTGCTGGCCGACCTGCTCGCCGACGCCGAACCGATCACCCCTGTCGTCCGCTCCCGCAGCACCTTCAACCGCAGGCACCGCTTCGACCGGCTCTCCGGGTGGCCGCGCGGGTTCCTCGTCCTCGGTGACGCGGTGACCGCGCTGAACCCGGTCTACGGGCAGGGCCTCACCGTCGCCGCGCGCGGTGCGGCGGCCTTGCGATCGGCGCTGGCCGAGGGCGAGCCGGTCACCCGGCGGCTGCAACGCGCCGTCGCCCGCTCGGCGGTACTGGCCTGGGAAGTGTCCACCCGCCAGGACCGGCGCTTCCCCCGCACTGTCGGCCCGGCACTCGGCCGGATCGACCGGCTCGCGCACGGCTACGCCGACCGGGTGATGCGCGCCGCCCAGTCCCGGCCCGCGGTCGGTGCCCGCCTCATCGACGCGATGTTCCTGGCCGCGCCCGCGGTGCGCAGCGTCGGGCACCCCGTGGTGGCGCTGGCCGCCGCGCTCGACGGCGGTGCTCCGCACCTGACCACGCCGCCGCTGACCGAGCGGGAGCGAGCGGTGCTGACCGGGGGACACCGATGACCGGACCGGGCGAACCGATCGCGATCGTCGGCATGGCGGGCCGGTTCCCCGGCGCGGACAGCGTCGCGGACCTGTGGCGTCTGTTGTGCGCGGGCACCGATGCCGTCCGCGCCGCCCCACCGGAGGGCCGGGATATCGCACCGGCGTCCGGCGGCGATGTCCGTGTCCCCACGGCGGGCGGCTTCCTCGACGACGTGGCAGGCTTCGACGCCACCCTGTTCGGCATCTCCCCGCGCGAAGCCGCCGACATCGATCCGCAGCAGCGCCTGTTCCTCGAAACCGCCTGGCGGGCACTCGAAGACGCGAACACGCCCGCCGACCGGTTGCGTGGTACCCGGACAGGCGTCTACGCGGGCGCCTCCTGGCACGACTACGCCACGCTGCGCTCGCGCACCGCGGTGCCGCCGACCCCGCACAGCGTGGTCGGCTCGGCGCTGGACATGATCGCGACCCGCGTTTCCTACACCCTCGAGATCACCGGCCCGAGCATGACCGTCGAAACCGGCTGCTCCTCGGCCTCGGTCGCCGTCGACCTGGCCGTCCGAGCGCTGCGCTCCGGCGATATCGAGGCCGCGCTGGTCGGCGGGGTGAATCTGATCCTCGGACCGGAGGTGACCGCCGGTCTCGCCCATTTCGGCGCGCTGTCCCCGGACGGGCGCTGCGCGGCATTCGGCGCGGGCGCGAACGGTTTCGTGCGCGGCGAAGGCGTGGCCGTGCTCTACCTGAAGACGCTGTCGGCCGCTCGGCGCGACGGTGACCCGATCCGCGCGACCATCGTCGCAACGGCGGTGAACAACGACGGCGGGGGCGAAAGCCTGGTCACGCCCAGCCTCGCCGGCCAGCGCGACCTGTTGCGCCGCGCCTATCTCCACACCGGTCTGGATCCGGCGCGGCTCGGGTACCTCGAAGCGCACGGCACCGGCACCGGCCGCGGCGACCCCGTCGAAGCGGGCGCGCTGGGGACGATCCTCGGTCGCCGCCGCCCACCGGACGCGGGCCCGCTGCCGATCGGCTCGATCAAGTCCGCCATCGGCCACCTGGAAGCCGCCGCGGGCATCGCCGGTCTGGTCAAAGCCGTGCTCTGCCTGGAACATCGGCACCTGCCCGCCACGCTGCACGCCGACACCCTCCGCCCGGACATCGACTTCGACACCCTGGGCGTGCGGGTGATGCGCGTTCCCGCCGCGCTGCCCGTCGGCCCCGGGACGCTCGTCGGTGTCAACTCGTTCGGCTGGGGCGGCACCAATGTCCACATCGTCCTCGGGCCCGCACCCGAGCCCACCGCTGTACCGGCCGCCCCGGTGCCTCGGTCCGGGAGGGCCGGCACGACCGTCGCCGACGGGTCGCCCGGGGTGGATGGTGTGTCGCGCGCACCGGGATCGCGCACTACGCCGGAACCCGGTGATGTGCCGGGCGCGCACGGAGCCTCCGCGGGTGCCGAAGCCTTCGGGCCTCGGAATGTGCCCGGATCCGGCGGAGCGCCGGAAACATCCGGCGTTCTGATGGTCTCGGCGCAGGACGGTGCGACGCTACGCGAGCGCTGCGGAGCGCTGGCCGATCTGCTGACCTCGGATGCCACCACCATCGACGAGATGGGCGCGGCCCTGGCGGCTTTCGCGCCCGCCCTGCCCTGGCGCGCGGCCTTCCTCGTCGGCGACCACGCGGAAGCGGCGCCCGCGCTCGGCGCGTTCCGGGACGGGGGCCCCGACTCGCCCACGGTGCTGTCCGGACGCGCCCGCCCGGTCGGTCGGGTGGCTTTCGTCTTCCCCGGCCAGGGCTCGCAATGGCACAGCCCGGCCAGCGGCCTGTACGGCCGGGAACCGACGTTCACCGAGGTCGTCGACGACTGCGCGGCCGCCCTCGCCCGGCATGTGGACTGGGACGCCCACGCCGTGCTGACCGGCGCGGCCGGGCCCGGCTGGCTGGCCCGCGTCGACCAGGTGCAACCCGTGCTGTGGGCGTATTCGCTCGCCCTCGCGGCGCAGTGGCGTGCCATGGGCGTGCACCCGGATGTGGTGATCGGCCACAGCCAGGGCGAAATCGCCGCGGCGACCCTGGCCGGCCTGCTCGATGTCCGGTCCGCGGCCCGCATCGTCGCCCGCCGCAGCGCCGCCCTGCGCACGGTGGCGGGCACCGGCCGGATGCTGGCCGTCGACCTGTCCGCCGACGAGATCCCCGACGCCATAGCGGGTTTCGAGAGTTCCGTCGGCCTGGCCGTCCACAACGGCCCTCGCTCCTGCGTCCTGTCCGGCGACACCGACGCCGTCGACGCACTCGCCGAAATCCTCACCGCCGACGGCGTGTACTGCAGGCCGGTGAATGTCGACTACGCCTCCCACAGTCCACACATGGACCGCCTCGCCGCCGCCCTGCGCGCCGAACTCGCCGACCTCGGGTCCGCCGCCGAATCCGGCCGGTCACCGAGCGGCGGAATCGAGATGATGTCGACGGTCACCGTGCGTCCGCTGACCGCCCTCGATCCGGGCTACTGGGTCGACAATCTGCGCCGCCCGGTGCGTTTCGCCGAAGCGATGACCGCCGTGTTCGACGCGGGCGTCACCCATGTGATCGAGGTCGCCCCGCATCCGGTCCTGACTCCCGCCGTGGAACAACTCGCCGCCACCCGCCTCGACCCACCCGTCGTCCTGTCCTCCCTCACGCGCGATCGCGACCCCCTGCGCGAACTCGCCCGCGGCCGAGCCCTCGCCTTCCTGGCCGGACTCCGCCCGGTCGCCGACATCGCACCGCCGGACCGGAACCCGCTGCCGCACACGGTGATGCGCCGCAGCCGGTACTGGCTCCCGCCCGGCGCGCCCACCGAACCCGCCCCCGTGCCGCCGGTCCTGCGCCCCAGCCCCGCCGACCCGGCCGTCCAACAGGCCGCCGTCACATTGACCCGTCACGATCTCGACTGGCTCGGCGACCATCGGGTGGGCGAGGCCGTGATCGCCCCCGCGGTCTTCTTCCTCACCCTCGCCGCCCACACCGGTCCCGACCCCACCACTCCGCGCCGTCTGCGTGATATCCGCTTCCTGAACCCCCTCCCGCTCGACGTGGCCGCGACGGCCTCCCTCGCTCAGTGCGTGGATGTTCTCCGACGCCCAGGGCTCGCCGGAACGGGGGTACTGGAATTCCGCACCAGCACAACCGGACCGGACAGCGGCACACTCCACGCCCACGGCACCGCTGTGCCCGTCACGGACCCGGTCGGCGAGAAATCGGCCCGCGCCACCCCAGTCGCGGATGATTCGCCGCCGCGCGCCACCGTGGACCCGAATGATTCCCCGGTCCGTGCCACGCCGGAATCGGGCGGTCCGCCGACCCGCGCACCCTCACCTGCCCCGCCACCCTGCCGGTCCGAGAGCGACCGAACCGGTGTGGGCGGTCACCGCACCGGCGCTCCGAGTGACCCGGCCCGGGTGACGACCGACATCGACCCCGCGGATTTCTACCGTCGGTGCGAGCGGCGCGGACTGCACTACGGCCCCGAGTTCCGCGGTATCCGCGAACTCCGGGTGACCACGGCCCCCACCGGCCGTTCGGCCCTGGCACGGATCGAAGTGGGTCCGCTCGCCCGAGCACGCGCCGCCGCCGGGGAACTCCACGTCACTCTGCTCGACGCCGCCGCGCAAACCGCGCTGGCCCTCTTCGACCCGTCCATTCGGGCGGACCCGCGTACCGAGCCTTCCGCCCATGCCGACCTCCCTGTCGTCGGTGAGTCCACTGTCCTCGTCACCTCCGCTGGGCCGGTCACGCCCACCGGGGCCACCGTTCCCGCCGGGCAGTCCGCCGGGTCTGCTGCGCCCACCGGGGCCGATGGGCTCGCCGGGCCCATCGGATCCGATGGGCGCGCTGGGCTGATCGGGTCTGCGGTGTCTATCGGGTCCGGTGTGCCCACCTCGACCCCGGAGCCGACCCTGGTCCCCGCGGCGCTCGCCGAATATCGGACCTACCCCGCTCCGGCCGGATTCGTGGACCGGGCCTGGGCGCACGCCGTCCGCACCGGCCCGTACCGCGCCGACATCCATCTCCGCGACGACGAAGGCCGCCTGTTGGCACAGCTCCTCGGTCTCGAGTTGGCCGAGATCGACACGACGGTGGCCGACCCGCGCCGCCGTGACCGGGAGTTCCATGTCGGGTTCGTCCCGGAAACGCGCCGTCCGAGCGAGTCCGGATCGCGGTCGGACAACGACCTTTTCGTGCTCACGGGGGACGACCCCGGATGCGCGCTGCTCGGCGTCGAACTGCGCCGACTCGGTGTGCGCGTCGGCCACGAGATCGTGCCGGGACAACCCACGACGGTCGTCTTCCTCGCGCCTGCGGGCGAAGGGATCGCGGTGCTCGATCCGGCCCGGGACGGCGGGCAGCATCGCCGATTCGGTTCCGGTGGAGCCGGACTCACCGATCAGCGACAACGCTTGGCCGACCTCGCCGACTCGGTACGCGCGTCCTCGGGTGTGGAAGCGCCGCTGCGGTTGGTCGTGGTGACGACCGGCGCACAGGCGGCGACCCCGGAAGAACGTCCAGACCCCGGCGCGGCACTGTACTGGGGTTTCGGTCGTGTCCTGCGCCGCGAGCATCCGGAACTGGCGGCCGTGCTGCTCGATCTCGATCCGGCCGCCGCCGTCACGGACCGCTTCGCCGCCTGCGCCGCCGAGCTGGCCGTCGCGGGCACCGAGGACCAGGTGCTCCTGCGTGCGGGGAATCGTCTCGTCGGGCGCATCACCCGAGGTATACCCGCACAAGGGGTCCGCGCGCCGTGGCGCGGCGCGCGCCGTCCCTTCCGGCTCGGTGCCGGGCCGAATCGCCGGATCGACGAGATCGAGTTCCGGCCCCTCGCCCCGCGCGCCCCCGAAGCGGGCGAGGTGCGGCTGCGTGTCGAGGCGTCGGCGATCAACTTCATCGACCTCATGAAGGTGACAGGTTCCTACCCCGACGACTCGCAGGGCGCCGATCTGCTCGGCGTCGACTGTGCGGGCGTGATCGAGGCGGTCGGTCCCGAAGTGCGTGACCGGGTTCCGGGGCAGCGGGTCGTCGCCTGCGCGTTCGGGGCGCTGGCGTCCCATCTCACGGTCCGCGCCGATCACACCGCGCCGATCCCGGCCGGGATGGCGAGCGCCACGGCTGCGGCGCTGCCGCTCGTGGTCGCTACCGCGTGGCAGGCATTGGCCCGGGTCGCCCGCGTCGAACCGGGGGAGACCGTGCTCATCCACTCCGCGGCGGGCGGGGTGGGCGCGGCGGCGGTCGCCATCACCCGGCACCTGGGTGGGCGGGTGCTGGCCACCGCGGGCAGCGAGCGCCGCCGGGCGTACCTGCGGGCCCTCGGAATCACCGATGTGTTCGACTCCCGGGCCGCCGACTGGCCCGAACAGGTGCGATCGGCGACCGGAGGCCGCGGCGTCGACGTGGTTCTCAACTCCCTGGCGGGCGCGGCCGTCGAATACGGCATCGATGTGCTCGCCGAAGACGGCCGGTTCGTGGAGATCGGCAAACGCGACATCTACGCCGACCGGCGCATCGGCCTGCGCGCCTTCGCGAAAGGTCTCACCCTCGCCGCCGTCGACCTCGGCGGCATGATGACCCGCCGACCGCACCGCTACGCCGCCCTGCTCGGCGAAGCCTGGCGGAGTGTGCTCGACGGCATCGTCGCCGACCTGCCGCTCGCCGTTCACGACTTCGCCGACGCACCGAAGGCGCTGGCCGCGCTCACCGAGGACGAGCGGATCGGCAAGATCGTGCTCACCCGCCCGGAGACGGTCACCGAGGTCGTCCCGGAACCGCTGCCGCACGGGCGATTCCGCGCCGAGGCCACCTACGTGATCACCGGCGGGCACGGCGCTCTCGGCCGCAGCCTGGCCGCCTATCTGCTCGACCACGGCGCGGGCGCGGTCGCGCTGCTCAGCAGCGGCGCCCACCCCGCGCCGGAGGACCCGCGGATCCACGGTTACCGCGCCGACGTGGCCGACCGCGCCGCGCTGGCCGAGGCGCTGGCCGCGATCCGCGCCGATCTGCCGCCCATCCACGGCATCGTCCACGCGGCGGGAGTGCTCGACGACGCCACCGTGCACAGCCTGCGCGCCGACCGGATCGAACGCGTCCTGCGTCCCAAGATCGACGGCGCCCGCCACCTGCACGAACTCACCGCCGAGGACCCGCTCGACCTGTTCGTCCTGTTCTCCTCTGCCGCCGCGCTGGTCGGGAACCCCGGCCAGGCCGCCTACGCGGCCGCCAACGCCTACCTCGACGCGTTCGCCCTGGCGCGCAGGCACGACGGACGCCCCGGCCTGAGCGTGCAGTGGGGGCCGTTCGACGACATCGGCCTGGCCGCGGCCCGCGCCGACCGCGGCGCCCGCCTCGCCGACCGAGGATTGACCGGCATCGCCGCCGGCGAGGCCTGGCACGCCCTGCGAATCTTCCTCACCGAGCACATCGCGGTCACCGGCTATCTCGGTTTCGACCGCCGCCGCTGGTTCGACGCCTACCCCGATTGCGCGGGCCAAGCATCCTGGTCACGGCTGTACGACTCAGGCGACGGCCCCGCGGCTCCGCCGCCGGCGGCGGGCGGACGATTGCGCACCGCGCTGGCGGAGGCGAGCGCGGACGAACGGCGAACGCTGATCCAGGCCGAGGTCACCGCACTGGCGGCGCGAGTCCTGCGCCTGCCCGCCACCGACCTCGACACCGCCGCGCCCCTGCGCGCCCTCGGCTTGGACTCCCTGCTCGGCCTCGAACTGCGCAACCAGCTCGAAACCACCTTCGCCCTGCGTCTTTCGGCGACCCTGCTGTGGACCTACGGCACCACCGCCGCGCTGGCGACGGCGATCGACGAACGACTCGCCGCCGAACCGGCGTGACCCGAGGAGCAGCCATGCAACAGGCAGAACCGATGCCGATCAGCACCGAGGACACCGCGCTGCGCCGCGCGACCAGGACCATCCAGCGTCTGCGCGCCGAACTGGCCGCCGCCGAAACGGCCGGGACACCCGGCCCGATCGCCGTCCTCGGCGCCGGACTGCGTCTGGCAGGCGGCATCGGGGACCTCGACAGCTACTGGACCGCGCTGCGTGCGGGCCGTGACCTGATCACCCGCATGCCCGGCCACCGCCGCTGGCCGTTCGACGACCAGTGGGCACAACTGCCGACCCGCGGCAGCTTCCTGCCCGACGCCCTCGACTTCGATCCCGGCTTCTTCGGCATCACCCCACGGGCCGCCCGCGCCATCGACCCCCAGCACCGGCTCCTGCTGGAAGTCACCTGGGAGGCGATCGCGCATGCCGGGCTCGACCACGACCGGCTGCGCGATCAGCGCGTCGGCGTCTTCGTGGGCCTCACCGGCCGTCAGGACTACGCCGATTGGGCGGGCAGCCACGTCGATGCCTTCTGGGCCACCGGCAACGGCCACAGCTTCGCTCCCGGCCGCATCGCCTACACCTTCGGATTCACCGGGCCCGCCGTCGCGGTCGACTCGGCCTGTTCGTCCTCGCTGGTCGCCGTGCACCAGGCTGTCGGCGCGCTCCGGCGCGGTGAGGTCGACCTCGCGGTGGCGGGCGGAGTCAACCTGATTCTGGCTCCCGGCTCGACTCGAGCCATCGAACAGACCACATCGCTGGCACCCGACGGCATCTGCAAGACCTTCGACGCCCGCGCCAACGGCTACGTGCGCGGGGAAGGTGCCGCGATGGTCGTGTTGAAACGCCTCACCGACGCCGAGCGCGACAATGATCCGATGCTCGGGGTCGTCCTCGGGACCGCGGTCAACCAGGACGGCCGCTCCTCCGGTTTCACGGCCCCGAACGCCGAAGCCCAGCGTCGCGTGATCGCCGCGGCCCTCGCCGACGCGGGCCGCTCGCCCGCCGACATCGGGTATGTGGAGGCCCACGGCACCGGAACCGCCCTCGGCGACCCCATCGAGATGGCGGGCATCGTCGCCGCGCTCGGCGCCCGCAACGACGGCCGCACACTGCACGTCGGCTCGGTCAAGACCAATCTCGGCCATTCCGAGGCCGCCTCCGGCATCGTCGGCCTCCTCAAAGCTTTGCTGTGCCTGCGCGAACGAACCATCGTCCCGCTGGTGCACTTCCGGACCCCGAACCCGCGCATCGACCTGTCCGGCACCGCCATCCGGCTCGCCGCCGAGGCCACCCCCTGGTCCGACAGCGACAGCGGCCCGCTGGCGGGCATCAGCTCGTTCGGCATCGTCGGCACCAACGCGCACGCCGTGCTCGGCCCGGTTCCGGGCACACCCCCACCGCACCCGCGGGTTCGCCCGCCGTGGCAGCGAATCCCGTGCTACCCGGGCTTTCTCGGAGATCCGCCACCGATGGACGCGCCCTGACCGCGTCGTCCCCAGCCGCCCCCGCCGCCGGTCGCCGTGGCGCCGATGCCCGGCTACGCCGACGGACATCGAGGACGGCGGGGCGGGTAGGCCGGGTCGTGTGGTGGGGCCGGTCGGAAACCGGCCGAGGGGACCGGGGGCGGTCGGCCCGCGCCCTCAGAGCGGCTGGGAGGTGTCCGTCAGGCGACCCGGGTCGACGGGCTCGCCCGCGGTGATCAATTCCTTGATCCGGTCGGTCACGTCCCAGACGTTGACGTTCATCCCGGCCAGCACCCGGTGCGCCGGATCGAGCCAGAACGCCACGAACTCCCGGCTCGTCACGTCGCCGCGCACGACCACCCGCGCGTCGGTACCCGGCGCGACGAAGCCGGTGTACTCCATGCCGAGGTCGTACTGGTCGGTGAAGAAGTAGGGCAGCCGGTCATAGGAGGCCGCGCGGTCGAGCATGGTCGCCGCCGCCACCTCCGGCTGGTTCAGCGCGTTCGCCCAGTGCTCCACGCGCACCCGCGTGCCCAGGTGCGGATGATCCTGTTCGGCGATGTCGCCGACGGCCACGATGTCGGGATCGCTGGTGCGCAGTCCCGCATCGACCAGCACGCCGCTGTGGATCGCCAACCCCGCCTGATGCGCGAGCGCGAGATCCGGGTCCGCGCCGACCGCGATCAGGACCGCGTCGGCCGGCGCCGCCGAGCCGTCGGCCAGGCTCAACCCCGTCGCGACGCCGTGGTCGTCGGTGGTGATCTCGGTGACCTGCACGCCGAGTCGCAGGTCGACGCCGTGCCCGCGATGCAGTTCGGCGAAGACTGTGCCCATCTCCCGGCCGAGCGGGCCGATCAGTGGCTGGGCGGCGGTCTCGACCACCGTCACCTCGCACCCGCGGGTCCGCGCGGCGGCCGCGACCTCGAGGCCGATCCAGCCCGCGCCGATGATCGCCAGCCGGGCTCGCCGCTCCAGCAACTCCGACAGTGTGCGGGCGTCGTCGATGGAGCGCAGCGTATGGACATTCGGGGCGTCCGCGCCGGAGATCGGCAGCCGGCGCGCGGAGGAACCGGTGGCCAGCGCGAGTTTGTCGTAGGCAAGTGTCGAACCATCCGGCAGCGCCACCGTTTTCGCCGCGGCGTCGATGCCGGTGACGGTGGTGCCGAGCATGACTTCGACGTGGTGGTCGCGATACCACTGCGCCGCCTCCACGGTGAAGTCCGGCAATTGCTTCTTGCCGAGCAGGAACTCCTTGGACAGCGGTGGCCGCTCGTAGGGCAGATGTTCCTCGCGGCCGATGAGGGTGAGCGAGCCGTCGAAGTCGGCGGCGCGTAGCGCCCGAGCCAGTCCTGCCGCGGCGAGGCCGCCGCCCACGATCACGAAACGCCGATTCGAGGTCATCGCGAACTCCTTCGGTGCCGAGGGACTCGTCGCCCCCGACCCTACTGTCACCGGTGTGTTCGCGCGGTCGGTTCGCGATCTACCCGCGCGAGGCGGCGGCCTTCGCCGAGGGCGAAATGGGAACGAATCGGCGGCCGGGATGGTTGCCAGGAACGACGCGTGCGTCACCGCCGCGTCCGCCGACTGATCGAGAGGAACGACACGTGACCGAGACGGGCACCGAGAAAGATGTCGCCGATTTCTGGTTCGATCCGCTGTGCCCCTGGTGCTGGATCACCTCGCGCTGGATTCTCGAGGTCGAGAAGGTCCGCGGCATCGAAGCTCGCTTCCACGTCATGAGCCTGGCCGTGCTGAACGAGGGCCGCGATCTTCCGGAGAACTACGCCGAGATGATGAAGAGCGCGTGGGGCCCGGTCCGGGTCGCGATCGCCGCCGCCCAGCAGCACGGCGACAAGGTGCTCGCACCGCTCTACACCGCGATGGGCACCCGCATCCACGAGCGCAAGGAGGCCTACGAGCGCGAGGACCGCGCGGAGTCGCTGCGCGCGGTGGTCGTCGACGCCCTCGCCGAGGTCGGCCTGCCCGCCGAGCTCATCGCCGCGGCCGACAGCACCGACTACGACGAGGCGCTGCGCGCCAGCCATCACGCGGGTATGGACGCGGTCGGCCCGGACGTCGGCACCCCGACCATCCACGTCAACGGCATCGCGTTCTTCGGGCCGGTGCTCTCGCGCATCCCGCGTGGCGAGGACGCGGGCAAGATCTGGGACGGCGTCGTCGCCCTGGCCTCCTACCCGTACTTCTACGAACTCAAGCGCACCCGCACCGAAGGCCCGATCTTCGACTGAGCCCTCCGATCCCCGGGCGGGTGCCTACCCGCTCGGGAACCCGCGCTCAGACAACGGATTTCGGTGGCAGGCTCGGCGCCTCGCCGTAGCGCGGTCCGCCCACGCCGAACCCGGCGGGCCGCGCGGCGGGCCGCCAGAACAACTTTCCGTGCCTGCTGCGATCACGCAGCGCCGACATCCGCCAGGTCAGCACCGGATGAGTCGACATCGCGTTGACCAGCCAGACGAACCCGCCCTGTTCGGTCGCGGCCCGGTCGGCCATCTCGTCGAACCCGACCATGGTGTTGAGGTACTTGCCCGCGGCCAGTGTGCCCATCGCCGCCGCCGCGCCGTTCGCGCGATGGCAGTAGCCGTAGTTGTCGGCGGTGTACTCCTGCGCGCGGCTCAGCGACGACCCCAGAATCGGCAGGAACGGCACCAGGAACATGCCCAGCTGACGCCAGTAGGAGACGTGCCCGGCCGCGATGTGGCCGACCTCGTGCCCGATGATGAACGCCAGCGCGTCGGGCTCGCGCGCTTGCCCGCCGACCTCGAACAGATCGCTGTACACCACCACGAACCGCCGGAAGCCGTGGCCGGAGGCGAAGGCGTTGATCTGCCCGTTGCCGAGAACGACGTAGGCATCGGGCGCCTCACGCATACCGAAGCGCTGCGCCGCCTCGGCCACCATGCGGTAGCCCTCGGGGAACTGCGTGGGCGACATCTTCACCGCCCCGACCCGCTGGGCGGCGTAGTTGAACCCGCGTCCCGCCCACACCAGCACCGGTGCGAAGACCAGCAACAGCAGATAGTCGCCCGGTGTGATGCCCTCCAGGATCGCGACGGCGAACAGTCCGAGCGCGACCACATACGCCAGCACGGTGCACAGCACGACGACCACCAGCAGCGGGATCTCCCAGCTGTGCCGGGCGGGCATGCCCCACGGCGCCAGCCCGCGCGGCCCGTTGTCGGGCGGCAGATGCGCGGGTCGGATGCCGGCTCCCAGCGACGCGGACGCATACCCGGCGGTGGGTCCGCCGGACGGCGGGTACCCCCAGCCGCTCGCAGGCCCGGACACATCGACGGGGCCTGCGTATCTGGGGGCCAGGTCCTGCGGTGGCGGCTGGGGCGCCGGTTCGGGCGAGTACATGGAACACAGCCTATGGGGCGGTCCCCCTGGGCGCAGGCGCGGAACGACCTGCGACAATCGCAGCCATGCGCGTATACCTTGGTGCCGACCATGCCGGCTTCGAACTGAAGAATCACGTGAAGGCTCATCTCGAGCAGGCGGGCCACGACGTCGTGGACTGCGGCGCGCTGGAATACGACGCTCTCGACGACTACCCTGCCTTCTGCATCGAGGCCGCGCGCCGCACCGTCGCCGATCCGGGCAGCCTCGGCCTGGTGTTCGGCGGCTCCGGCAACGGCGAGCAGATCGCCGCCAACAAGGTGCCCGGCGCCCGCTGCGCGCTGGCCTGGAGCGTGGAGACCGCCAAGCTCGCCCGCGAGCACAACAATGCCCAGCTGATCGGCATCGGCGGGCGCATGCACTCCACCGAGGAGGCGCTGGCCATCGTCGACGCCTTCGTCTCGACCGCCTGGTCGGAGGAGCCGCGCCATCAGCGCCGCATCGACATCCTGGCCGAATACGAGAAGTCCGGCGAAGCTCCCGCGGTACCCGCGTACTGAGTTCGCTCGACCCTCGGGGGAAGACCACCATGCCGGAAGGGCACACCCTGCACCGGCTCGCCGATCAGCACCGCCGTCGCTTCGCGGGCGGCCCGGTGCGGGTGACGAGCCCGCAGGGGCGTTTCGCCGAGGGCGCCGCGCTGGTCGACGGGCGGACGCTGCACGACAGCACGGCGCACGGCAAACACCTGTTGCACCACTACGACAACGGCCTGACCGTGCATGTGCACCTCGGCCTGTACGGTGCGTTCCACGATGCGCCGCTGCCGATGGGCCCGCCGGTCGGCGCGGTGCGGATGCGGCTGATCGGCCGCGAGCACGGCACCGATCTGCGTGGTCCGGCCGCGTGCGAGGTGCTGCTGCCCCCGCAGGTCGATGCGCTGCTCGCCCGGCTCGGCCCGGACCCGCTGCGCGCCGACGCCGACCCCGAGCAGGCATGGCGGCGAATCCGTCGCTCGCGCAGGCCGATCGGGGCGTTGCTGATGGATCAGAAGGTCCTCGCGGGCGTCGGCAATGTCTACCGCGCCGAGGTTCTCTTCCGGCACGGCATCTCCCCCTACCGTCCCGGCGTGGACATCGACGCCGAGGAATGGAAGGCGATCTGGGCGGATCTGGTGGAGCTCATGCCGATCGGCGTGGAGACCGGCCGCATGCACGTGGTGCGCCCCGAACACGATCACGGCGAACCGTCCTACGCTCCGGACCGCCCGCGCACCTATGTCTACCGCCGGCCGGGAGCGGGCTGCCGGGTGTGCGGCTCGCCGGTAGCCCATGCGGTGCTCGAAGGCCGGAATCTGTTCTGGTGCCCGGAGTGCCAACCGCGCTGATCGCTCACCCGCGGCGGGAGCGAGGCGCCCGAGGGGGTGGCGCCACGCCGTCCGACACTCCGTTTCAGCCCGCGACCGCCGCGTCGATACCCGGTTCGTCGGCGCCCGCGAACACGAATCGCCGCCCGCCCGCCGTCTTGGCCGAGTACATCGCGCGGTCGGCGCGGCGTAGCAGATCGGTGAAGTCGGACCGGGCGCCCGGCGCGTCGAACGCGGTACCGACACTGGCCGACACCGGGACCGGCCCCGCGGAGGACCACACCGGGTCGCGCAGGGTGGCGACGATCCGGTGCGCGATCTCGGCCAGCGCGTCACCGTCGCGATTGACCGCGAGCACGAATTCGTCACCGCCGTAACGACAGATCACCGTGTCGGCCGGACAGACCTCGCGCAGCCGGTTGGCCAGCTCCACCAGCACCTCGTCGCCGACGGCGTGGCCGTAGGAGTCGTTGATCTGCTTGAACCTGTCCAGGTCGATGAGCAGCAGGCCGACGCAGCTGGCCGGATCCTCGGCCATCTGGCGCACCCGGTCCTGCAGCAGGGTGCGGTTGGCGAGATCGGTCAGCGCGTCGTGGGTCGCTTCGTGACGCAGACGGTGCTGAAGCGCGGCGATCTCCTGCACTCGTCGAGACACCTTGGCCGACAGACTCTGCTCCTGATAGGCGAGTGCGCGCTCCTGCAGCGCCTGGGCATAGCTGTCGATCGCCTGACTGGCCACGAACGGCCATCGGGTCGCCACCAGCGAACCCGGCCGCCCGGAAGGGAACCCGAGCAGCCAGCGACTCGCCTGGGCAAGCATCCTGGTCCGTTCGAACGGCGGCTCGGCCATGCGGGCACCGAGCATCCGCGCGGCGGGCACCGGAAACGGCTCGTACCTGGCCAGATGGAGCAATTGGTCGACGATCTCGACGAGGACGGGTTCGAGCTGCTGCGGTGTGGTGTGTGAGCCCGGTTCGGAGCAGACAGCCCGCGCCCAGGCGCGGCACATCGCGGCCACGGGAGGTTCGATGTCGCTCGTCATCGCACCCACCGGCCCCGTCCGGTACTGCCACGCGGTAGTGCCCACCTCGTCAGGTGCACGGTCACCGCCCCCTTTCCAGATACCCCCGTCCGGCACATGGATCGTAGCAAGGTGTACGCCGCTGAAAAACGCCGTTCTACAACGAGTTTTCCCTTGCCGGGTGCGACGATCCGCTGTGTGATCGTCTCAACAGCGACGGCGTTACACCCGAATCGGGATTCGCTGGAGGGTCGCCGCGGACACGCCGTGGATGTGCTGCCCCGAGCGATGTCCTCCGTCCACCGAACGGAGGACGCCGGAGACGGCGTTTCCCTTGCCGCGCCCGCCCATGGACCGCACCGGTGCTGAAACCTGTTCTCGTGGGCTGGAGGCGGCAGGGATGGGGGCGCGATTGGCGCACGCGACGGTCATTCGGTACAGTCGGTGCGCACACGACATCGTGGCGATCCCATCGATGTCGTATGCCTGCGGGCGTAGTTCAATGGTAGAACCTCAGCCTTCCAAGCTGATGGTGCGGGTTCGATTCCCGTCGCCCGCTCAACACCGGCTCGACGCCGACCGATCGCAGGTCAAGCGCAGATTCGGCCAGACACGACGAAACCCGGGCAGCCTCACAACTGGCC